>JAZNIR010000074.1:0-1571 GCA_045577595.1 Candidatus Scatosoma sp. | reverse complement strand
CGACTTCGTGTATGAATTGGCTTTTTGATTTAAACAATGTAGCGAACGTTGACGGGGGCGATTTCGACATTTCCGAAGAATATATAACGGCGTATATGGAAGCGTACACGGAAAATTTTAAAAGCGAAGAAAAGGTTTTAGGCGCGCTTGGTCAAGCGTCGTACGCTGAAAGCCTTTTTGAAGCGAGTATAGACGCGGAAAGGGTGGAATTATTGAAAGATAAGAGCGCAACGCGCGGATATATTAAGCAAGAAATAGACGCGGGCGATACGTTCGATTTAACGGTAGCATTACCAACGGGCGCTTGGGACCAATATTGGCACGGTACAAATTACGGTACGGACGAGATTTCGCCGATTGTTTTAATTGAAGAAGATTTATCTTCTATGTCCGCGTCGGCTTTCGGTGTGAAATATTACATAGGCGCAACGCATAGGGCGGAAGCTTTGAAAGCTTGTCAAGAAATGCAAGCAAACGGACAAACCCCCGTGTTATTCCGTTTTGCAAACACGGAATATTATTCCAGCACTGCGCGATTTGATACGTACGGAAATGGTGCTATGTCTGAAATAGACGGTTACGTTTCGCAAGAAACGGTATTTTTAGGCTTTGACGTAATAGATTTAACATTTCGGAAAGACGGCGTAGATACTGTTCTTGGCGTTGCGTCAAATCCGATTGATATAATCAATGGAATAGAAGCGCCCGACGGGCTTAAAAAATCGGATAAAATGGCGTGGTGGAAAATCTTATTGATTGTTCTTGCCGTTATTTTAATCTTGATTTTTATCAAGCCTATTGTAAGCTTTATTATATGGCTTGTAAAAATCGTTTGGAAGATAATAACCGCGCCGTTCAGGTTTATTATTTGGCTTGTAAAGAAGATAAGGGGGGATTATGATTGAGCTTGAATTATTTTATAATCTTGCTACCGTAGCAATACGCGAACAGCAAGCCGAATATTTAAAGAAACAGCGTAGCGTACCAATTCGGCAACTCTTGCCCGAAGTGGAAGAAGCGAGCGCGGAAGAATACGCAAAAATGACGTTTTGGCAAAAGGTCGTTTATAAGTATTCCGTGCGAAAACAAGTAAAACGTTTGAAAAAGGCAAAAAGGGCGCAAAAAACGCCCGTAGACGAAAAATTAACGCGTGGATATAACGCAGGTATAGAAATCGCGTTAAAAGCGTTAGAGCGCGAATTTAACGCTTTTAGCAAACGTTTGGAAAAGGAAGAAAATGGGAAATAAGGTTGGCGCGCCGAAAGGCGGGCGGGTGCATTGGTTGTTATGGAATTTATCGGGCGATTTTAAAAACGCATACGATTTATACTACGATTATTCCAAGCATAACTATACATTCATCCGCCACGACGGGCGCAAATTGTACGACGTTTTCATAGTGAAACAAACTTCAACGCATTATTGGCGGGTGATGTATGTAAACGTAAAAACGCAAAAATACGAGTGTTTCGGCTATAAAAACACCCGTATTATCGCGGAATATATGATTGAACTATACAGAAATTCGCTCGGTGGGGTAGAGTGATAACATTTCGTAAAATACAGCTTTT
>JAZNIR010000073.1:0-12699 GCA_045577595.1 Candidatus Scatosoma sp. | reverse complement strand
CAACACGGAAAAGATTACGATAGAGTGGGCGACGCAACGGCAACGACGGCGTATTTTGGAATCGAAATTCCCAAAATCACCATTCCCGTAAGTCCGGGACGAAATCTTGCGATTATTATCGAAGTGGCGGCGCGGAACTTCCGCTTAAAGAGTATGGGTTACGATTCGTCCGAAGAACTTATCACCCGTAGTATCGGCAGATAAATAAAAGCTTACAAAAGGAAAAATTATGTTGGAACTTTTAGCCCCCGCCGGCAATCGCGAATGCGCGGAAACGGCAATTGCAAACGGCGCGAATGCGTTATATCTTGGGTTTAGCCAATTTTCCGCACGCCAAAGCGCGGATAATTTTGACGAAACGGCGTTAAAAGAAGTGGTGAAAACGGCGCATTTTCGTAACGTAAACGTGTACGTGGCAATGAATACGATAATCAAAGACGAAGAATTGGAAAACTTTCTTCGCGCTTTGTTATGCGTATGGAATACGGGGGTGGACGCGATTATTTTACAAGATTTATTTCTTGGAAAATACGTAAAGGAAATGTATCCGCAAATCGTATTGCACGCCAGCACGCAAGCGGGTATTTGCACGGTAGACGGGGCGGTTTTTGCAAAAAAATGCGGTTTTTCGCGCGTGATTTTAGCGAGAGAAACACCGCTTGCGGAAATATCCCAAATCAGTAAAATTATTGAAACGGAAGCGTTTGTACAAGGCGCGCTTTGCACGTGTTTTTCAGGGCAGTGTTATTTTTCGTCGTTTGCGGGTGAAAACAGCGGTAATCGCGGGCGTTGTAAACAGCCTTGTCGAAAAAAATACTCGTACAACCGCTTAAAGGGGCAAGAAATGCATTACGCGCTCTCTTTGTCCGATTTATGCGTGGGAGAAGATATTGTAAAGTATATCGACGCAGGCGTAACCTCCTTTAAAATTGAAGGAAGAATGCGTCGCGCCGAATACGTCGGTTCGGCGGTGAAATATTACCGCCATATTTTAGACGGCGCAACCGAGAAACAAAAAGCGCTGGATTTGTCCGATTTAAAACGCTCGTATAATCGCGGAAACTATACGAAAGGGCTTGCGTTTGGGCAAGATAAACGGTTGTTGTCCACCGCGATACAAGGGCATATCGGCGAAAAAGTGGGCGTGGTGAAAGTGATAAACGGTAAATATATCGTGGAAAGCGCGTTGCAAGCCCGTCAAGGGGACGCGTTTAAAATTTTACGCGACGGCAAAGAAGTGGGTGGCGCGTCCTTTTTTAAGAGCGAAAAACGCGGGTTTTCGTTGTTTTCCAAAAACCGCTTAAAAAACGGCGACGGCGTGTTTATTACGACGGACGTGGCGGTAAACGAACGTGTTTTAACAGCGGAAAAACGCGGAAACGTACGCTTGCGTTTATATTTTGAAGAAGGTGAATACGCGAAAATCGAAGGGGACGGCGTTTGCCTAATTTCTGAAGAGCGTTTGCAATCGGCGCAATCCCGACCGTTACAAAAAGAAGAATTGATTGCTTGTTTTTCCAAAACGGACGGTTTACCCGTGAACGTCGAATTTGAAGAAGTCGTACTTTGCGGAAATATCTTTTTGGCAAAATCGCAGTTAAATAGTTTACGGCGTGCCTTTTTCGAACGTTTAACGGCGAAGATATGCGCGCCCGTTGCGCCTTACGGGTACGCGCCCATTACGCTTGCAAAAACGCAAGGCGAAAATAAAAAAACGGCGGTGATTTCTTCGACTTTCGAGGGGTTAACGGCAGACGTAGCGATTTATAAACCGCAAGATTATTTATCGCCGTTGCCTAACGATTTCGTAAACGGGGATTTTGAAAAATACGTTTACTTCCCTGCGTTTACAACGAGAGCGGATTTATCGGCGATAGACGCTTTCTTTAAAAAGGCGAAACTCGACGGAGTGTACGTAGAAAATTACGGCGGGATAACGTTTGCGCAAGAACGCGGTTTAAAAATTTTTGCAGGCACGGGATTGAATATAATCAACCGTTTGGCAATCGCATTGTTTTTACAAGAAAACAACGCCGTTTATTACGCGATTTCCAAAGAAACGAACGATAAAGAAATGCAAACACTCGTAGGTGAAAACGCCTTTATTTTATCGTCGGGCGGAATTAAATTGATGGACCTTTGTTATTGTCCGTTTGAAAAAACGTGCAATATTTGCGATAAGAAGGATAAATACGTGCTCACGGACGAAAACGGACGAGAATTTGCCGTTCGGCGTTACCGCTCGGCAGACGGCGCGTGCCGTTTCGAAGTGTACAACTGCGCGTATTTGGTTGGCGACGGGATAAAAGGCGCGGGGCGGTTGTTAGACTTGTCCGTCGTCGACGATAAAAAGAAAGCCGTTTTAGCGCAAACGGACGTGGAAACACAAAAAAAATTATACGGAAATTACACGTCGGGGCATTTAAAACGCGGGGTATTATAAACGAAGGATTTATATGAATAAATTGGCTATTGAAAAAACCGAACTAAATAAAATACTTTCTATGACGGCAAGCTACGCGGTTTTAGACGGGGCAAAACGTCGTTTGGAAACGGCGGAGCCCGTTTGTGATTTACGCGAAGCGAAAAATAACTTGCAAATCACCCAAGAATGCGTATCGTTGCTCTTTATCTACGGCGCGCCGAAAGTGGAATATTTTCCGCCTTTTTACGATGAAATCGCCCGCGCGGAAAAGGGCGCGACGCTTACGCTTGCCGAGCTGTTGAAAGTAGAAAATTTATTGCGCAGTGCGCGGATAGTTTATAACGGCATACAAGCGGTTTCGGCTGATGAAATCGTGAAAATAAAAGAGATAAGCGAACGCATTTATTTCGACGAAAATTTAGAAGAAGATATTTGCACGAAAATTTTAAACGAGAGCGAAGTGAGTGATTTTGCCAGCGATAAGCTGTACGCGCTTCGCCGTGAAATACGCTTGTTAAACGAACGGATTCGCGCAAGATTGGCCGAATATTTATCGGGTAGCGACGGAAAATATTTACAAGACGGTATCGTAACGATGCGCGACAACCGTTACGTGTTGCCCGTCCGCGCCGAATATAAAAGAAATATCAAAGGGTTTATCCACGACCGTTCCGCAAGTGGGGCAACGTTTTTTATCGAGCCGGAAGAAGTGCTTGAAATGAACAACGAATTGCGTTCGTTGGCGATAGACGAAAAAGAAGAAGTCGAACGGATTTTAAAAGAATTGTCTATGCGGGTGGGCAATCTCGGGGGCGAATTAACGGCGGATATTGATGCTTTGGAAGAAATAGATTGCGCGTTTGCTCGCGCGGAATTTGCCTATAAAAACGGCTGTACAATGCCCGAATTAAACGCGGACGGGATAATCGAAGTGGAAGAAGGCAGGCACCCGTTAATCGAACGTAAAAAGGTTGTTCCCGTGAGTTTTTCGCTTGGGAAAGATTATCGTTTTTTATTGATTAGCGGTCCGAATACGGGCGGAAAAACGGTTACCTTAAAAATGATAGGGCTGTTTTGTATGATGGCAACGTGCGGTTTGTTCGTGCCTGCAAAACGCGCAAAACTTTCGGTGTTTGACGAGATTTTTTGCGATTTGGGCGATTCGCAAAGCATTGAAGAAAGCTTATCCACCTTTTCTTCGCACGTAACCAATATTATAAAAATCGTAGAAAGCGTTACGGACAAAAGCTTGGTGTTAATCGACGAGCTTGGCGGGGGAACGGACCCCGACGAAGGGCAAGCGCTTGCCAAAGCGATTGTAGCGCATTTATTGCAAACGGGATGTACGGGCGTTATCACCACGCACTACACCGCGTTAAAAGAATTTGCCTTTTCGACAAACGGCATAAAAAACGCGTGTATGGAATTTGATTCGGCGACGTTACAACCGCTTTACGTGATTCGTATCGGCGTGGCGGGTTCAAGCAACGCGCTCGGTATTTCCCGTCGTTTGGGCTTAAAAGAAAGCATTTTAAAAGACGCGATGGCAAACCTTTCGTCCGACGTACAAAAATACGAAAATATCGTTCGTAGCGCGGAAGAAAGCCGTTTAAAAGCGGAAGAAACGTTGCAAGAAAGCAACCGTTTAAAAGCGGAATGGCAAGAAAAGCTTTCGCAATTAGAAACGGAACGGGAAAAATTACAACGGGAAAAAGAAAAAACGTATGCGGGCGCAAAAGCGGAATCCCGTCGAATTATACGAGAAAAAACAGCGGACGCGGAAGAACTGATTAAAGAAATCGAAGAAATTTTCGCCAAACAAACGCTGACGGAATCCGATTTAATCAAGGCGCATACGTTAAAAAATAAGCTGTCGGATAAAGCGTACGAAAGCGAAATGGAAGAAATTCGTCGCCCGCAATATAAAAAAGCGGAAAGCAAGGATATTCAAAAGGGGGCGAAAGTATATATCACGACGCTCAATCAAGAAGGGATTATCCAAGACGTGCGGTTACAAAAACGGGAAGCGGAAGTGTTGTGCGGAAATATTCGCGTACGCAGTAAATTTTCCGATTTAGCGGTTTTAATCTTGCCCCAAACGGCGCAAACTGTTAAAAATACCGCCTATAAAAAGACGGAAACCGTGCAAGTGAAAAAATCGCTTACGCCCCGCCCCGCGCCTATGCTGGAAATTAACGTGATTGGACGGACGGTTATCGACGCGATTCCCGAAATCGAAGCGTTTTTAGATTCTGCCGTATTGGCGAATTTGGAAGAAGTTCGAATCGTGCACGGTATGGGTACGGGCAAACTGCGCGCGGGTATTCACGAGTTTTTACGCACGCAAAAGATTGTCGCGGAATACCGACTTGGAAAATACGGCGAAGGGGATACGGGCGTAACCATCGTAAAACTTAAATAGTTCTCGTAAAAACGCATAACCGCCGAAAAAAGAAAATAGTATATAGAAAACTATTTCTTTGAGGTGATTGTTTGAAAAGTAAAAAAACGCAAAGAAAAACGGGTGTTTTGCGCCCGTCCGTAAAACGCAATATCGCCACCAATCTCGTTTTAGGCACGTTGGTTTTATCTATTGGCACGCTTTGTCTTGCACCGTTTGACGATACGACGACGGCAGGTGGGGCGGATGCGGAAATCTACCGTTCCGCCATAAGCGAGCCAGTGGGCGTTTCGTTGATGTTTAACGTGTATTGGGGGACGGAAGAAGTATATCAAATACTCGATATTTTGCAAGCGTACAACGCAAAATGCACCTTTTTTATCGGTGGGTGTTGGGCGGACGATAACGTGGAATGTTTGCGGGAAATATACGCGCGCGGACACGAAATCGGCAATCACGGTTATTTTCATAAAGAGCACGATAAACTATCGCTGGTGCAAAATCAAAAGGAAATATCCGATTGTAACCGTTTTATCGAACTTGCAATCGGCGTAGCGCCCACCTTGTTTGCCCCGCCTTCGGGCGCGTATTCCAACGACACTCTTTCCGCTTGTAAAGCGCTCAATATGAAAACGGTGTTATGGTCGCGCGATACCATTGATTGGCGGGATAAAGACAAGGAGTTAATATACACCCGCGCGACGAAGAATATCCAAAACGGCGAATTCGTTTTGATGCACCCAATGGAAGCGACGGTGGACGCGCTTGGGGATATACTTAAATTTTACCAATCGAAAAATCTTGTCGCCGTAACGGTGGGGGATAATTTACATATACAAGGATAAAAAGGAAAAAGAATATGGTTTTTGAAAAGAGATACGAAAACGGGTTACGGCTCGTGGTAAAACAAATGCAAGGGATAATGTCGGTTACGATGGGTATTTTCGTCGGGACGGGCGCAAGCGTGGAAACGGACGAAGAAGACGGCATTTCTCATTTTATCGAACATATGCAATTTAAAGGCACGAAAAAGCGCACGGCGTTTGAAATTTCCGACGCTTTCGATAGATTCGGCGCGCAAATTAACGCTTTTACGAGCAAGGAAGACACTTGCTATTATTGCAAATGCACGTCCGAACATACGGCGGACTGTTTTGAAATACTCTCCGATTTATTTTTAAACGCAACCTTTCCCGAAGAAGAAATGGAAAGGGAAAAGGGAGTAGTTTGCGAAGAAATTTCTATGAACGAAGACACGCCCGAAGATTTATGTTTGGATTTGGTGGCGCGCGCGTTATACGGTACGAAAAATTACGGGAGAAATATTTTAGGTCCGTCTAAAAACGTAAAAGGTTTTACGGTGGACGATATATTGTCGTATAAAAACAAGCGTTATTGCCCTGAAAATATCGTTATTTCTTTTGCGGGTGGCGTAGATTTTGCGACGGCGCAATCGCTTGTAGAAAGCTATTTCGGCACACTTCCCAAAGGCAAATTCGAAACGCGGACAAGCGCGGTGGAATTTGGCACGCAAAATTTATTAAAAACGAAAAAAATCGAACAAATGCACCTTGCGATTGGGTATCCGTCGCTAAACCGTTTCGACGAAAATTTAAATATTGCAAACGCCGTCAACAGTGTACTTGGCGGTTCCATGAGCGCACGTCTTTTTCAAGAAGTACGGGAAAAACGCGGGCTTGCCTATTCGGTGTATTCCTATATATCCGCTTATTCGCCTTGCGGTAGCCAAATTATATACGCGGGGGTAAATCCCTCGCAAGTGAATGAAGCGTATCAAGCGATTTGCGACGTCGTTGCGCAAATGAAAGAAAAAGGAATTACGAAAGAAGAATTTTTCCGCAGTCGCGAACAATTAAAATCTGGTATGCTTTTTTCGGCAGAGAGCAGTAATTCTCAAATGATTTTATACGGAAGAAATATGTTGCATTTCAATAAATTGTACGATTTTGAAGAAAAATTCGAAAAAATCAGTCAAATGAAATACGACGACACGTTCGGGGTGATTGCACAAACGTTTGATGATAAGAAAAAAGCGGTTGCGCTCGTTGGTAATACGCGTAAAAAATTAAGCTTGTAATGACGAAAATGGAAAAAGTGGCGCTCGGTTTTCCGCCCGTTTTTGACGAAAACAGCAAAGTGCTTATTTTGGGCAGTTTCCCGTCGGTGAAAAGTAGGGAAGTGGCGTTTTATTACGGGAATAAGCAAAATCGGTTTTGGAAAATGATTTGCGGATATTTTAATGTTCCAATACCCGAAACAACGGAAGAAAAACGCGCGTTTTTATTAAAAAACGGCGTGGCGCTTTGGGATATGGTGGAAAGTTGCGAAATCGTCGGCTCGGCGGATTCGTCGGTGAAAAACGCTCGCCTTGTCGATTTACGAACGGTTTTAAACAAAGCGCCTTTACAAAAGATTTTATGCAACGGCGCACTTGCCTACGATTTATTTTGTCGGGAATACGGCGATTTGTCTATTCCCTATGAAAAAATGCCGTCGACAAGCCCTGCCAATCCGCGTTACGACGAACGGATATGGAAAAAAGCGTTAGACGACGTATTTTGAATGGTTGGAAATATTAAGAAATGAGAAAAAAGCGTTTTTACGCGCTTTAAAAATAACAAAATGAAGTAGGACGAAAAATGGATATTTTACAAACGATTACGGAAGAATTTCAATTAAAGCCAACACACGCGCAAAATATTATCGCGCTTTTGGACGAAGGGAACACCGTTCCTTTTATCGCGCGTTACCGTAAAGAAATGACGGGCGCTTGCGACGACCAAGTTTTGCGGGAATTATGCGATAGATTAACGTATTTGCGTAATCTTGAAAAACGAAAAGAAGAAGTAGCAAAAGCCATCGTCGAACAAGGGAAAATGACGGAAGAAATCACGCTTGCGCTTAAAAAAGCAACGACGCTTACCGAAGTGGAAGATATTTACCGTCCATATAAACAAAAGAGAAAAACGCGCGCGTCGGTTGCTATCGCAAAAGGCTTACAACCGTTTGCCGACGCTATTTTATTGCAAAATCCGTCGTTTGACGTACAGACGGAAGCGAAAAAATACCTAACGGAAGAAGTAACGTCGGCGCAAGACGCTATCGACGGGGCAAGCGATATTATCGCCGAAATGATTTCCGACGACGCGACGACGCGTAAAAAATTAAGGAATTTTTATATGCGACACGGCGAAATCGTTTCTTCGTACGCAAAAGGCAAAGAAGAACTCGACGAGAAGAAAACGTACGGTATGTACGCGGACTATCGCGAACCGATTTCCGGCGTTAAAAGCCACCGTATCCTTGCGCTCAATCGTGGAGAAAAGGAAGAATTTTTAAAAGTTTCGGTGGAAGTAGACGAAGAATTTGCAAAGCGTATTGCGTGCGCTAACTTTTTAAAAGACGGCGGGGAAAGTTCGAAAATCGTAAAAACGGCGGGCGAAGACGGTTATACGCGTTTGATTGCGCCGTCTATCGAACGGGAAGTGCGTAGCGAATTGTTTGATACGGCAAGCGAACAAGCGATTAAAACGTTTGAACTAAATTTAAAACCGTTGCTTATGCAACCGCCCGTAAAAGATAAAATCACGATGGGTTGGGACCCTGCTTTTCGTACGGGTTGTAAAATTTGCGTAGTGGACGGCACGGGAAAAGTACTCGATAAAACGGTGGTGTTTCCCACGCCCCCGCAAAACAAAACTGCCGAATCGAAAGTCATTTTAAAGGCGTTAATCGCGAAATACGGCGTAGAAGTAATTTCTTGCGGAAACGGCACGGCAAGTAAGGAAAGCGAAGTTTTTATTGCAGAACTGATTAAGGAAATCAAAGGGGAAACGGGCAGAGAAGTTTCGTACGTAATCGTCAACGAAGCAGGCGCAAGCGTATATTCGGCAAGCGCGCTGGGGGCGGAAGAATTTCCCGATTACGACGTTACGACAAGAAGCGCCGTGTCGATAGCGCGCCGTTTACAAGACCCGCTTGCGGAATTGATTAAAATCGACCCGAAATCTATCGGGGTTGGTCAATATCAACACGATATGAACGAAAAACGCTTGGACTCGGCGCTTGCAGGCGTTTTGGAAGATTGCGTAAACAGCGTTGGGGTGGATTTAAACACGGCAAGCGTATCGCTTTTGAAATACGTAGCGGGTTTAAACGCGTCGGTGGCGAAAAATATCGTGGCGTACCGTGAAGAGCACGGACGGTTTAAATCGAGAAAACAACTTTTAAAAGTGCCGAAACTCGGCGAAAAAGCGTACACCCAATGCGCGGGCTTTTTACGGATTGACGGCGGGGAAAATATTCTCGATAATACGGCGGTGCACCCCGAATCGTACGAAAAAGCGGAAAAATTACTTGCTTTGTTCGATTACACGAAAGAAGACGTGAAAGCGAGAAAAATTTCCGATTTGCAATTAAAAATAAAGGCGCGTGGCGAAGAAAAGGTGGCAAAAGAAAGCGATTTGGATACGGCTACGCTACGCGATATCGTCGTAGAGCTTATGAAACCGGGTAGAGATATCCGCGAAAGCTTGCCCGCGCCTACGCTTAGAAAAGACGTTATGAGCATCAACGATTTAAAGGTGGGTATGGAAATCGTAGGTACGGTGCGAAACGTGGTGGATTTCGGCGTATTTATTGATATCGGCGTACATCAAGACGGTTTGGCGCATATTTCCGAGCTTACCGAACGTTATATAAAACACCCGTCGGAAATTTTAAAGGTGGGGCAAGTGGTAACCGTTCGTATTAAGGAAGTAGATTTAAAGAAAAACCGTATAGGATTAACGATGAAAAAGAAAACGGACGACAAATAAGGTTTTTTTTGGAAAAATACTTGACTTTTTTCCATTATTATACTAAAATATAAGAGTAAGCAAAAAGCTTATTGGAAACGGAGGATAATTATTATGTTAGAAAAAATTCAAGCAATGCTCGCCGAAGCGCTTAACTTACCCCTTGAAAAGGTTACGGCAGACGCAAAAATCGTAGACGACCTTGGCGCAGATTCTTTGGACGTAGTGGAACTTTTAAGCCGTTTGGAAGACGAATACGGTATTATGATTCCCGACGACGAGGTGGAAAATCTTATTACGGTTGGCGACGTAGCAAACGAACTTGAAAAATTGACGAAATAAGAAAAAGCGAATAAAAAGCGGTAAAAGTCCCCTAAATACTACGTTGGGGACTTTTTTCTTCGCGTTTTTAGCGCGCAAACGATTGCTTTAAAAATCGTAATATGTTATAATTTTAAAGAATAAAAGGAAAGAGGTAGGTTATGTTACAAGTTACGGGCGTTTCTTTGCAATACGGCAGTAAAAAATTGTTTGAAGACGTAAATTTAAAGTTTACAAAGGGGAATTGTTACGGGATTATCGGCGCAAACGGCGCGGGTAAATCCACCTTTTTAAAAGTGCTTTCGGGGGAAATCGAACCGCAAAAAGGTTTCGTATCGTTGGATAAAAACGAGCGTATGTCCGTTTTACAACAAAACCAAAATATGTACGACGACGAAACGGTGTTGCGTACGGTTATGTTGGGTTATAAAAAATTGGTCAGTGTAATGGACGAAAAGGACGCTTTGTACGCAAAGCCCGATTTTTCGGAAGAAGACGGGATTCGCGCGGCGGAATTGGAAAGCGAATTTGCCGAAATGAACGGTTACGACGCAGAATATCAAGCGGGACAACTTCTCAACGCGTTGGAAATCGGGGAAGAATGGCATTACGCGCTTATGAGCGATTTAGACGCGAAACAAAAGGTGCGCGTTTTGCTTGCCCAAGCGCTTTTCGGCGACCCCGACGTATTACTTCTCGACGAACCTACCAACAATCTCGATATCAAAACGGTGCGTTGGTTGGAAAATTATTTAATGGATTTTGAAAACACGATTATTATCGTTTCGCACAACCGCCACTTCTTAAATAAGGTGTGTACGAATATTTGCGACGTAGACTTTGGAAAAATCAATATGTACGTGGGCAACTACGATTTTTGGTATCAAACCAGTCAACTTCTTGCCCGTCAACAAAAGGAGCAAAATAAAAAAGCCGAACAACGCGCGAAAGAATTGCAAGAATTTATCGCCCGTTTCGCTGCAAACGCTTCGAAATCCCGTCAAGCAACGTCGAGAAAGAAAGAACTTGAAAAACTTACTATCAACGATTTCAAACCGTCTTTGCGTAAATATCCGTATATAGATTTCAAATTTGAAAAGGATATCGGCAACGATATTTTAATGGTGGAAGATTTAACGAAAGAAGGGTATTTTAAAAACCTTTCGTTCACCGTGCAAAAAAATGAAAAAATCGGTATCGTGTCGGATAAAAGCACCACGCTTACGATGCTTTACGATATTTTAACGGGTAAAGAACAACCGGATAGCGGTACGGTAAAATGGGGTAAAACGATTTCTTTTTCCTATTTCCCGCAAAACAACAACGAATATTTCCAAGACTGCGATTTAAATCTCGTAGAATGGCTTTCGCAATATTCCAACGACCATTACGAAGAATATTTACGCGGTTGGCTTGGCAGAATGCTTTTCTCGGGCGAAGAAGCGTTGAAAAAAGCAAAAGTGTTGTCGGGCGGTGAAAAGGTGCGTTGTATGTTGGCGAAAATGATGCTTGAAGGGGGAAACTTTCTCGTTTTCGACGAACCGACCAACCATCTCGACTTGGAATCCATTACGGCGCTTAACAACGGTTTGAGCAATTATCGCGGTTGTATCTTGTTGACTTCGCACGACCAAGAATTGATGAACACCGTTTGCAACCGTATTATCGAAATTAACGACGTGAAAACGTACGACCGTCAAGTAACTTACGACGAATATATCGACGAAACGAATTGATTTTATTGATTATTGAACGCTTTCGACAAATTTCACGATTATTTTACAATATTATTTAAAATATTTGCAATTATTGTAAAAATATTTTGAATATTGTACAATAATACTTTACATAATAAAAAATTTGTAGTATAATGTACTTGTCAATCGAGATTTGACGAGTACGTTTTATTTTTGGAGGAATGATTATGAAAGCGAATTCGGTTATTTTATTAGAATCGAATACAGCCGTTTTAGAACAATTAAAAACGGCTTTGGAAGAAAGCGACGATTTTACGATTTTGCACGCAGGGGACGACGGCGACGAAGGGGTGAAAGAGATTTTACGCTTAAAACCCGACGTGGTAATCGTAAGTATGTTTTTGAAGGGAACGGACGGTTGCGGGGTAATTCGCACGGTGAAAAAGACGTGGGTGGACGCGAAAATCGTGGCGACGGGATTGCCCAACGATTCGATTATCGAAAAAGCAATGGAAAGCGGTGCGTCTTATTATTTAGTAAAGCCGTTTTCTATTGCAACGGCTATCGAGCGTGTACGCGAATTGGTAAAAGAAAAAGGACAAGCGGTAAAAGACGGCGTGGCAACGAAACGCAAGGCAGTAACGGTAGAAGAAAAAATCAGTGAAATTTTTATTTCTATCGGCATACCGCCACATATTAAAGGCTACGCGTATTTGCGGGAAGGTATCAAAATGACGATAGAACGCCCGTACATAATCAACAGCGTTACGAAAGAATTGTATCCGTCGATAGCAAAGAAATTTTCCACGACGGCAAGCAAAGTGGAAAGGGCGATTCGCCACGCGATTGAAGTGGCTTGGAATCGGGGAAGAATCGACGCTATTAACGCGATATTCGGCGCGCGTATATACTTGGGTACGGAAAAACCGACGAACAGCGAGTTTATCGCGCTCGTTGCCGATAAATTGATTTTGGAAAATATGATGAAGTCGGATCGTAGCCATGTCGTTCTGTGAGCCAAGGAGTTGATTTATGACA
>JAZNIR010000072.1:0-24201 GCA_045577595.1 Candidatus Scatosoma sp. | reverse complement strand
AGCGGCTTTAAAACCTACGACCAAAATCCATGTTCACACGCACAATACGACGGGTACGGGCGATATGGTATATTTGATGTGTATTCTTGCTGGTGCAGATATCGTCGATACGGCGCTTTCTCCCTTAGGCAACGGTACTTCTCAGCCGGCAACCGAACCTTTGGTTGCAACGCTGAAAGGCACGCCTTACGATACGGGCATCGACATCAACAAATTATTGCCTATTGTTAAACATTTCAAGACGGTAGAAAAACGCTTGAAGGACGATAAAATCCTCAACGAAAAATCCAAAGGAATCGACGTTAATACGCTCTTGTATCAAGTTCCTGGCGGTATGCTTTCCAATTTGATTAACCAATTAGAAAAAGCGGGCAAGGTAGAAAAGCTTACCGAATGTCTTGCGGAAGTACCGAACGTGCGGAAAGATTGCGGTTATCCGCCTCTCGTTACGCCGTCGTCGCAAATCGTCGGCACACAAGCCGTGTTAAACGTCGTAATGAACGAACGGTATAAAATGGTTACCAAAGAAACGAAAGATTTGTTTGCGGGCAAATACGGCACGCTTCCGATGCCTTTAAACGAAGAAGTGGCGGGGAAAGTGCTTGCGGGCGCGGAAAGAATTACTTGCCGTCCTGCGGATTTGCTTTCGCCTGAATATGAAGAAATTAAGAAAAAGGTAATCGAGCTTGGATATTATGAAAAGGAAGAAGACGTTCTTTCCTACGCCGTGTTTGAACAAGTTGCAGAAAACTTCTTTAAATGGCGTGAAGCGCAAAAACGCGGTGTAGACCGTGATTTAGCTAAAACGGGGGTTTATCCCGTATAAGAGCAAAGAGCATTTGTGAAACATTTTATATGAAACATTATTCGCAACCGATAGCGTAAAAAACACTCGGTTGCGAAAACTTTAAATATATTCGTGAAACAATATTCGTGAAACAATTTACACAACTGTTTTCAACGAGGAATTCTTCGAGTGAATTTTTAGGAAAAATTTATGAAAAAAGTATGTATAATCGGCGGTGGGGCAGCCGGATTGATGGCGGGGTATGCTGCGTCGAAAAACGGACACCAAGTCGTCTTATTTGAAAAAAATGAAAAGCTTGGAAAGAAAATTTATATTACGGGAAAGGGACGTTGTAATTTTACAAACGACGTTTCGCCCGAAGAATTTCTTCCAAACGTAGTGCGCGGCGAAAAATTTTTACGTGGCGCAATTTATTCGTTTTCTTCGCAAAATTGCATACAATTCTTTGAAAATCACGGTTTATCCGTAAAAATTGAGCGCGGAAACCGTGCTTTTCCTGTGTCCGACCACGCAAGCGACGTTACGAAAACGCTCGAAAAGGCTTGTAAGTCGGTAGGGGTTGACTTGCATTTAAATGAAAAAGTAGAAAAAATCTTGATTACTACGCGTGATATAATACCTATGTCTGATATAGTAGGTAATACTATGCAAGACACAATACCTATGTCAGGCGATACACTTAAAAATAAGAAAAAGGCAACCGAACGGGCGGATTTTGCTGTTTCACAAGTAAAAACGGATAAAGGAATATACGATTTCGACGTGGTCGTGGTGGCAACGGGCGGTATTAGTTATCCGTCAACAGGTTCAACGGGGGACGGATATGTTTTTGCGCGGGAAACGGGGCATACGGTAACCGATTTAAAATGTGGACTTTGCGGGTTAAATTTGATAGGGGAAGATTTTAAGACGTTGCAAGGCTTGGCGTTAAAAAACGTGTCGATTTCCGTATATTCGCCCCAAAAATGCGTGTATTCGGATTTTGGAGAGTTGTTATTTACACATTTCGGAGTGTCCGGTCCTATCGTTTTATCTGCGTCCAGCGTCATCAATCGGCAGGATTTTAAAACTTTATCCTTGCATATTGATTTAAAACCCGCGTTAGACGAACAAACGTTGGACAAACGCCTTTTACGGGATTTTGAAAAATACAAAAACAAGCAAATATCCAACGCTTTATGCGAATTATTACCACAAAAATTGATACCGCTCGTTTTAAAAATGAGTGGTGTTTCGTCGCAAACAACCGTCAATGTTTTCACCAAAGAACAACGCTTGTCGCTTGTAAAAACAATCAAGGCTTTACCCTTTAAAATAAAGGGATTGCGCGATTTTAACGAAGCAATTATCACGTCGGGTGGGGTGTCGCTAAATCAAATCAATCCCAAAACGATGGAAAGCAAACTCGTCGAAGGCTTAAAATTTTGCGGGGAAGTTTTGGACGTAGATGCGTTTACGGGCGGGTTTAATATGCAAATTGCATTTTCCACAGGCTTTTTGGCGGGCAATTCCATTAAATAGGCGGAATAATTGCTTTTTTGCAATAAATTCTTTCGTTTAAAAGCATAAAGAGTTGACGAAAAATCTTTTTTTCGGTATAATTATGATAATATTTTTAACGAAATATCGTTTGGAAAATACGTTAGGAGAAAGGCTATGACGATTATTCGTGGCGCAACGACGGTTTTATCCGATTGCAAAGAAGAAATTACACAATCCGTACGGGATTTATTAGATGAAATCTTTGCGCAAAACCGTTTAGAAAAGCAAGAAATTAAAGGTTTTTTATTTTCGCTTACAAGCGATATACACTCGTATCACCCCGCAAAAGCGGCGCGGGAATGCGGGTATGATTTCGCGCCTTTATTTGCTTGTATCGAGCCTGATATCAACGGCGGATTGCCTATGTGTATTCGATTGATGGCTTTCACCGATTTAACGGACGAACGGAAGGTAAAGCACGTGTATAGAAAGGGGGCTACGGTTTTGAGAAAGGATATATCGGAAATTTTCAATATTGCGTTAGACGGACCAGCGGGAAGCGGTAAAAGTACGGTGGCGAAAATATTGGCGAAAGATTACAATATTTTGTATTTAGATACGGGCGCAATGTACCGCGCTTGCGGTTTAAAGGCGTTACGGCTTGGAATCGACCCGAAAGACAGACTTGCCGTTGAACAAACGTTGCCGAATTTAAACGTAAAAGTGGAATATAAAGACGGAACGCAACATACGATACTCGACGGGGAAGACGTTTCTTCCGCTATTCGGGAAAACGCGGTGTCTATGGCGGCGTCCAGCATATCCGCGCACCCTGCCGTCCGTATTAGAATGGTGGAAATGCAACGGGAAATTGCAAAAAGTATGTCGTGCGTATTAGACGGCAGAGATATTGGTTCTACGGTTCTTCCCGACGCAAAATTCAAGTTTTTTATAACGGCAGACAGTAAAGTTCGCGCAAACCGCCGATATAAAGAGTTAATAGAGCGCGGGCAAACGGTTGATTTTGAAACGTTGCACGCGGAAATCGTAGCGAGAGATAAACAAGACAGCGAACGGGAATTTTCCCCGCTCGTATGCGCGAAAGACGCGATAGTGGTAGACACTTCGAATATGGAAATCGACGAAGTTGTAAAAACGATTAAAAACGCAATTCAATCAAAAATTTAACGAAAAATCTTTTTGGACAAACGTATGAAAGAAAAAAAGAAAAAAGTAAAAAGCATAACGGTTAAACCCAATAAAAAGGGCAGACATATAATGGGTCTGATGAACTTTTTACGCGTATTGGTAATACCGTTTTATTATATCGCAAAACCTTTCCGTTTTTACGGTACGCGTAAAGTAGCGGACGGCGCGTGTTTGTACGTTTGTAATCATTATACGCTAATGGACGCCGTGTATCCCGCTTGTACGACGTGGGAAGGAATTCATTATATCGGCAAAAAAGAAATAGCCGACGCATTTTTAATCGGTCCGATTGCAAAGAGTGTAAAAATGATTTCCGTCAATCGGGACGGGAAAGACGTGCGCGGATTGTTGGATTGCTTTAAATGTTTGAAAAAATAACGAAAAATTGGCGATTTTCCCCGAAGGAACGAGAAATAAGACGGATGCGGAAATATTGCCTTTCCATCACGGCGCGGCGGCGATTGCCATTCGGGCAAAAGTAAAAATCGTGCCTATGGTCATTTATAAAAAACCCCGCTTTTTCCGTATGACGCATATCCTTATCGGCGACCCGTTTGAATTGAGCGAATATTACGATAGAAAGCTTACGGAAGCCGATTTTGCCGAAGCGGACGAAAAGCTTCGAGAAATAATGCTTTCCATGCGGGCAAAACATACGGAATTTCTTGCGGAAAAGAAAAATAAAAAGGTTAAAAAATCGTAAATTATGGAAATTATCGTTGCAAAAAACGGCGGTTTTTGTCAAGGTGTAAAAAGAGCGGTGGACACCGCGCTTTCCGTACCGCCCGAAAATACGTATATCTACGGCGAAATTATTCATAATCCCGACGTCGTACAAACGATTACGGCAAGGGGAATTCAAACGGTGGAACACCTTTCGCAAGTGCCGTGCGGAGCGACGTTGATTATCCGTTCGCACGGGGTAGGGAAAGCGGTTTACGAAGAATGTCAACGCCGAGATATAAAAATAGTCGATTGTACTTGCCAATTCGTGCGTCGTACGCAAAACATTATCCGCGAGCAATACGCAAAAGGAAACGCAATCGTTATCGTTGGCGAACGCACGCATCCCGAAGTGGTGGGGCTGAACGGTTGGTGTGAAAACACGGCGTATATATTTTCGTCGGAAACGGACGATTTTTCGATTTTACCCGAAAAAAATTGCTGTTTGGTGGCGCAAACCACCTATTCGAAAGAAAAATTTGAAAAAATTATAAAAAATATTAACAATAACCGTCAAAAAACAGTTGAAGTTTTTCAAACAATTTGTTATACTACTATATGTCGACAAAATGAAACGGTGGAACTCGCGAAGAAATGCGACGCGGTGTTGGTAATTGGCGGGCTGAACAGTAGCAATACGAATAAGCTTTACGACATCTGCGCGAAACATTGTCGAAACGTTTTCCGCTTGCGGAACGCTGTCGAATTAGATATCAATACAATCAAAGGTTTTAAAAAGGTAGGCATTGTTACGGGGGCGAGTACTCCGAACACGCAAACTCAGGAGGTTCTATTAAAAATGGGAATGGAAACAGAAGCAAAAGCAACGATGGAAGAAGTTGTTGCGAACATGGACAGTCAGCAGAAATTTAAAAAAGGGCAATTGATTACGGCTACGATTTCTTCTGCCGACGACACGGGCATTGCGGTATTACTTCCGAACACGAAAAAAGAAGTAATGCTCGACAAAAACGAAGTAGACTGCGAAGTTTACAACAAAGAAGATTTCAACTCGAAAACGGGCGAAGAAATCGAACTTATGGTTGTAACCGTTTCGCCTCGCTTGGTTTTGTCGCAAAAGCAAATTAAGGCTGTAAAAGAAGAAGAAGCGATGATTGCGGAAATGCAATCGGGCAAAGAATTCGAAATGACTTGCACCGGCTTCAACAAGGGCGGTCTTACGGGGCAAATCGGTTCGTACACCGTATTCGTGCCTGCTCGCGAAATTCGCAACGGGTTCGTAAAAGAACTTGAAAAATACGTTGGCAAAAAGCTTCGTCTCCGTTTGCTGGATATTAAGAAAGAAAGAAGAAAGGAAATTATCGCATCGCAACGCGTTATTCTTGAAGAAGAAAGAGCGGCGAGAGAAGCGGCGAAGCTTGCAAAAGAAGCGGAATTCTTCGCGTCTATTCACGTAGACGACGTCGTAGACGGTAAAGTAGAAAGAATTACTTCTTTCGGTGCATTCGTTTCCGTAAACGGTTTCGATTGTCTTGCGCACGTTTCCGACCTTTCTTGGACGGGCGTTAAATCGGTGTCCGACGTGCTTGAAATTGGCGCTACCTATCAATTTAAAGTGCTTAAAATCGACGAAGAAGCAAAGAAAGTTTCCGTTGGTTATAAACAACTTCAACCCCAACCTTGGGACGTAGCGAATGAAAAATATGCGGAAGGGGACGTAATTCACGGCAAAGTCGTAAGAATCGTACCGTTCGGCGCGTTCGTTGAAGTGGAAAAGGGCATCGACGGTTTGGTGCACGTTTCCCAAATTTCCCACGAATTCCTTGAAAATCCTACGACGGCACTTACGATTGGTCAAGAAGTTGACGCGAAGATTATGAAGTTGGATTGCGAAGCGAAGAAAATGACCCTTTCCATTAAAGTACTCGAACCGAAACCTGAAAACACGGAAAGAAAATCCAAAAAATCCGACGGTGAAGGAAAAGGTAAAAAACAAAAATCCGAAAATACCGTAGAAGAAGTAACCGAATGGAACGAAGGGGATATGGACAGTGGCGTTTCGATTGCCGACCTTCTTAACAAATAAAACCGCTTTTGATTGTTAAAAATTTAAATTGAAAAGTATGCTTTTAATCGTTTTAAAAGCAAACTTTTTTGTTTATAAATAATTGTTAAAAATTTACTTTTCTTTAAGGAGCAGGATAATTATGGAAAAACAAGGTAATATTAAAATTTCAAGCGAAAATATGATGCCGATAATTAAAAAATGGCTGTATTCGGATAAGGATATCTTTCTTCGCGAATTAGTGGCAAACGGCGTAGACGCGATTACAAAGCATAAAAAGCTTGTGGATATGGGCGAAGCGGAAAAAGAAGAAAACGGATATAAAATCAACGTTTACACCGACGAAAAAGCAAAAACGTTAACGATAGAAGATAACGGTATCGGTATGACGGCGGAAGAAGTGGAAAAGTACATTACGCAAATCGCTTTTTCGGGCGCAAACGACTTTTTGCAAAAATACGAAAACGCGTCGGGCGACGGCATTATCGGGCATTTCGGGTTGGGTTTCTATTCGGCATATATGGTTGCGGAAAACGTGGAAATTATTACGAAAAGTTACAAAAACGAACCTGCGGTGAAGTGGGAATCGGACGGAAATTCCACTTATACGCTCGCTGATGCGGATAAAACCACGCGTGGAACGAAAATCATTTTACACCTTGCAAAGGAAGAAAAGGAATTTTTAAAAGAAAGCAAAGCGCGCGAATTGCTCCGCAAATATTGTTCCTTTATGTCGGTGGATATTTTCTTAAACCCCAAAGGGGACGAAAACGACAAGCCTATCAATAATACGACGCCTTTGTATTTAAAAGACCCGAAAGAATGTACGGACGAAGAATATAAAAACTTCTATCGCGATACGTTTATGGATTTCAACGAGCCGTTGTTTTGGATTCATTTAAATATGGAATATCCTTTTCGATTAAAAGGTATTTTATATTTCCCGCAAGTAAAAAAGCAACAAGTGCAGTTGGAAAAAGGACAAGTAAAACTCTATTGCAATCAAGTGTTTATAGCGGATAACATAAAGGAAGTTATTCCCGAATTTTTGATGCTTTTAAACGGGGTTATCGACTGTCCCGACATACCGCTTAACGTTTCGAGAAGTTTCTTGCAAAACGATAAGCAAGTGCAAAAAATATCCAAGCATATCACCAAGAAAGTGGCGGATAAACTTACTTCCTTGTTTAAAAACGATAGGGAAAAATTTGAAAGCTGTTGGAAAGACGTAGCGACGTTTATAAAATTCGGTTGTTTAAAAGACGAAGAATTTTACGAAAAAGTAAAAGATTTGTTGATTTTTAAAAATTTAAACGGCGAATATAAGTCGGTTAGCTCCTATTTCGGGGAAGAAATTAGCGACGACGACGCGAAAAACGGGATACAACCCAAAGCTGTGTATTACGTTTCGGACGAAATTCAACAAGCGCAGTACGTTGCAATGTTTAAAGATGCAGGAATAGACGCAATCGTATGCGATACGTATATCGACCCGCATTTTATCAGTTTTATCGAATATAAAAACCCGAAAAAATGCCGTTTCGTACGTATTGACGCGGATATTGACGGCGCGTTAAAAAGCGATACGCAAAACGCGGAAACGGACGTACAAGCCTTGATTGACGCGTTTAAAAAGCAATTGGTTAATCCGTCAATCACGGTGAAAACGGAAAGCTTTAAAAGCGGAAAAGTGCCCGCTGTCGTAAACGTGGACGAATTTATGCGTAGAATGTCGGAAATGAACGGATTTTACGGTATGGAAGAAGTAGACCCCGCGAAACACGCTACGTTGATTTTAAATACGACCAATCCCGTTATCGCAAGCTTTTTAACGCAATCGGAAGAAAAGCAAAAATTGATAGCCAATCAAATTTATTATTTGGCAATGCTTTCTTATAAAAAGCTTTCTCCCGAAGAATTATCCGATTTCGTGGAAAAAACGTCGCAAATGTTATTTGATTATACGAAATAAAAACTTCAAACGGATAACCCGCCTTTTCAATGACGAAAGGGTGGGTTATTTTTTATTTTCCGTTCTATACGGACAAGTAGTCGAATATATTATACAAATGCTTGAATTTCTTCCCAAAAAGATAAAAGATGCGTTACGCAATATAAATCTTCAATTCGTTTACGAAATCCGTTTACGGGCAAATAAACCGACGACGGTGAACTATAAAGGGGAATACCGTTATTTAAGCGATTACGGCTTTACAAATCAGTCAAAAAACGCTTTGTACGTAAGCGTGGAAGATATAGAAAACGCCGTATATTGCGCGGGGAAATTTTCCGTTTACAGCGTAGAAGAGCAGTTAAAACGGGGCTTTTTAACGGCGGAACATGGCGAACGTATCGGCTTGGCGGGGCAATACGTTTTTGAAAAAGGACAACCGCTCGCCGTCAGAGATTTTACGTCTTTATGTATTCGCGTACCGCACGTAATTTTCGGCGCAGGCGACGAAGTATATAAAAGGTGTTTTTCAAACGGTTTGCAAAACGTTTTAATCGCTTCACCGCCCGGACAAGGCAAAACGACGATTTTACGGGATTTAAGCAGACTTTTAAGCGAAAATACCAAGAAAAATATTCTCGTTTGCGACGAGCGCGGAGAACTTTCCGTCGGGGAAATCGGCGATACGTGCGACGTTTTGCTATTTTCCGACAAAACAACCGCTTTTGAAGCGGGTATTCGCGCGCTCCGTCCGAATATTATGATAACGGACGAGCTGTCAGTGCAAGACGTTTCGGCGGTGGAAAAAGCGATAGTTTCGGGAATTACCGTCCTTGCTTCGGCACATTTTTTGGATATATCGCATATTAAAGCCCCGTATTTGGGCGTGTTTGACCGCTACGTAGTGTTGGATAGAAATAAAATCGGTGAAATTTTTGCGATATACGATAAAAACGGTAGGGAATGCGAATGATGACGAAATTTTTTTTCGGAATTGCCGTCGTGGCGTTTACAACCTTTTGTGGATATATCTTTGCGAAAAAATATCGACAGCGAAAATTGTTTTTTATGCAATTACAAACGTTTAACGAGCGTTTTTTAAGCGAAATTTCCTATTATCGTCGTCCGCTTCCGGAATTGTTGCAACGATACGCGTATAAAGGCGAGTTTCAAATATTTTTAAATTATTATTTAAATTGGGTGCAAAGTAGCAAACAAGAATTTAACGCAATCATTTTCCCCGAATGTACCTTTTTAACGGCGGAAGAAAAAAACGTTGTGGAAGATTATTTTTTAATGCTTGGAAAAGGGGACAGCGCTTCGCAAAAAACGTATTTTTCCGCTATTAAAGAACGCTTAATTTCGCTAAAAGACGACGCGGTAAGCACGCATAAACGATACGGCGATTTATACGTAAAACTTGGATTTTTATGCGGATTATTCTTGTTGATACTTATGCTTTAATTTAGGGAGCGGATATGGATATAAGCGTACTTTTTAAAATAGCGGGCATTGGAATCGTGATTACGGTGATATGTCAAATCTTAAAAAAATCGGATAGGGACGATATCGCCACGCTTGTTTCCATCGTCGGGCTTGTAATCGTCTTGGCGGTGGTGGTTAGTATGGTTGGCGACCTTTTTAAGGAAATACAAAACATATTCGGTTTATCGTAGAAAAGGTACAAAAAATGGAGCTGATAAAAATTATTGGAATCGCTTTTATTACGGCGATTACGGCGTTGATTTTAAAGCAAACAAAGCCCGAATTGTCTTTTGTCGTAACGCTTACGGGCGTTATCGTTATCTTGTTTTTTCTCGTAGATTCGTTGCAAAATACGATTGCGGTGTTCGCGTCCATTGCCCAGCTTACGGGCGTTGAAAACGGCTTATTAAAAATTCTTTTAAAAATTGTCGGCGTCGGTTATTTAACCGAATTTAGCGTAGGTGTTTTAAACGATTTCGGCTCGTCGGCGGTGGCGGACAAGGTGGGATTAGCGGGAAAAATCACTATCGTTATTTTGTCTATGCCGATAATGCAAAGCTTGTTAGGGCTTGTAAAAAACTTTTTATCTTTGGTGTGATATATGAAAAAATCTTTACAAAAGTATTGTAAAAGACAAGGGAAAAAGCCGAAAAAAAGTTTTTTATTTATACTAATTTTTATAAGTTTATGCATTTTTATATTGCCCGTTTTTTCCGTAGCTTTCGTGCAAGCCGAAAGTGTGGATACGTCGGCGCAAACGCAATTAAACGACACCCTTTTACAAATGCTAAACGAATTGGATTTACAAGCGCTGGAAGATTACGTAAAGGGTTTGGAAAATTTGGACACGGGGAGCGTAAAAGAACGTTTAATCGCATACGTAAAAGGGGAAAGTTTCGATTATGCAAATTTTTTTGCAAATTTTATATCCGTCTTATTAAAAGGCGTAGGCGATTTATTGCCCGCGTTTGCGTGTATCACTGCCGTATCCTTGCTTTCGGGGGTGCTCGGTGAGTTGCGTGGTGGAAACGCGGGTGGCACGTCGGGCGTGATGATAAATCTTATCACTTACGTTTCCGCGTTAATCCCGTTGCTCGGCGTATTGATTGAATGTTTCGAACGGAGCGTTAGCGGGGTTACGTCTATGCAAAAACAAATGCAAATCGTCTATCCGCTTTTGTTGACGCTTATGGCGACGACGGGGGGAAGCGTATCGGTTGCCGTATGCAAACCGACGGTGGCTTTTTTTTCCAACGTTATCGTTTCCGCTATCGTGCGTATCGTGTTTCCCTTAACGATTACGATTATCGCCTTTTCAATGGCTGGGAATTTAACGAGAGAGCTAAAAATAAACAAATTCAGCGCGTTTTTTAAAAGCATCAATAAATGGTTAATCGGGATTTGCGTATCCGTTTTCGGCTTGTTTTTCAGCTTACAAGGCATTACTTCGGCATCTTACGACGGTATCGTAAGGCGAACGGTAAAATACGCAATCGGAAACGGCGTGCCAATCGTCGGCGGATTTTTGTCGGGCGGGTACGATTTAGCGGTGGCGGGGGGGATATTGTTGAAAAATTCGCTTGGCAATATGAGCATTTTTCTATTGGTCGGCGTATTGTTCGAACCGCTCGTTTTACTACTTGCAACGTCCCTTTTATTACGGTTTACGTCTGCCGTAACGCAACCGTTCGGCGACAGTCGCGTATCCGATTTTTTAAGTGAAACGGCGGATAATATCCAATATTGCACGGCGGGTTTGTTGTTTACGGCGTTTTTATATTTTCTATCTATCGTATTGATGCTTTTATCGTCGGAGGCGCTATTGTGAGCTTTATAAGCGGATATTTGTTGAGTGTAATCGGCGTAGTGTTGATTTCCGCCGTTTTAACCGCTTTAACGCCAAACGGAAAGACGGCGGGGCTTATAAAAACGCTTACGCGACTTGCTTGTATACTTATCATAATTTCTCCAATTCCTAATTTTTTAAAAGGCAAAACGGACGGCTCGTCCATTTTTGAAAACTTTTTAGGAAATTCAGTCATAGAAACGGACGAAGCGTTCATAGAGTATTATAGAAAACTGCGCGTAGAAAGCGCGGAAGAAAAATTAGAGCAAGAATTGCTGGAAAAATACGACGAGGCTTGCGTCGTGTCCCTTATATGGCAAGCGGACGACGAAACGGGCGATATACAAATTCTTGCCGTACGCGTAACAACCGAAACACCGCTTGAAACGGAGGTAAAACGGGAGATGAGCCAATATATATCCAAAAATTATTGTAGCGAGGTGTTAATTGAATAACGGTAAAAATTTAATTACCAACACTTCGCAAAAACCTTTCCGTTTAGGAGCAAAATGGAAAGATTTGCTCTTAATCGCCCTTTTAGGTTTGGCGCTTTGGTTTGTGGCGTGGGGGATTTTTAAAAAGGACGATAATACGCACGTTACAACGACAACAATCGGGACGGAAAACGAACGGAAAATCAGCCGTTTATTAGAAGAAATCGACGGGGTTGGCAAAGCAAACGTGGTGATTTGCGAAACGGAAGAGGGCGTAACGGGCGTCGTCGTGGTGTGTGAAGGAGCAAACGATTTTCAAGTGGTGATAGACGTACGGGAAGCGGTTGCCGCTGCGCTAAACGTCGAACAAAAAGCGGTAAAAATTTATTTAAAAAAAGATTAAAGGAGAAAATATATTATGTCAAACAAAAAGAAAATTATCGTTATGTCGTCGTTGGTGGCGTTATTATCCGCAACCGCCGTATTTAACTTTGCGCTTGCAAACACGAATACGGTTACGAGCGTAGAAAGCGGGGTTACGACGGCAAATTATTTTACAACCTATCGGGCGGAACGCACTACGACTAGAAACGAAGAAATTATGCAACTCGACAGCGTAATCGCGCTCTATGAAGAAGGGGACGAAAAGTACGAGGCGGCAACCGAAATGAAACTTGAAATCGTTTCAGCTATGGAACGGGAGCTCGTTTTGGAAAATATGGTGAAATCGTTGGGATTTTCGGACGCGGTGGTGTCCGTTTCGGTGGATTCGGATAACGTAAACGTATTTATAAATTCCAGCGAACTTACTTACGATACGGCGCTTTCGATATATAATATGCTCAACGAAGAAACGGGAATCGTAGCGGGGAATATTATAATTATGCCCGTTTACGCCGAAAGCTGAAAAAAACAAAAAAAATATTATCAAAACAGTAGAAATATTCAAAAAGATATGGTATAATATAGGTAGAAAAACAAAGGAGTCTTTTTGAATGTTGAATATTAACTTAAATTCGAAAGAAAACCGAAACGGCAAAGTCGTTTATAATACGAGTATCGTCCATAATATCGTGGCGCTTGCGATTGCGGAAGTGGAAGGGGTGTTACCTATCGAAAAGAAAAACGGAATTTCTTTGCGTTTGGAACGGGACGGAATATACGTTTTCGTAGCCGTTGCCGTCAAGTGGGGATATAACGTACCCGAACTTGCTTATAAAATTCAACAATCGGTTAAACAAAGCGTAGAAAATATGACGAAATATAAGGTGCAAGAAGTAGACGTTCATATTGACGACGTAGCTTTCGTAGCGCCTATAACCGTCGAAAAAGAACCGGAAGAAGAACAAACGGAAAATTAAAAAATCAAACGCGAACACCCTTCCTTGATTGCGAAGGGTTTTCGTTGTATGTTGTAGTATTTGGAGAGAACTTATGAGAAATGATGCAAGAGAATTTGCGCTGAACGTAATATTCGCGCAACAATTCAACACCGATTGCTTGGAACAGTTAAAAAAGAAATTGTACAAGCAGTTTCATTTGGAAAAAGAAGAAGACTTGCTGTTTGCGGAAAATTTAGTGGAAACGGTCAATACGCATTACGACGAATTGATAGTGGGCATTGAAGACGCTTGCCACCATTATAAAGAAAACCGTATCAATCCTACGGATAAAAGTATTTTATTGATAGCGCTTGCGGAAATCCGTTATTTTGATGAAATTCCGCCTATCGTATCCGTTTCGGAAGCAACGGGTTTGGCGAAAAAATATTCTACGGAAAAGAGCGCGGATTTTGTAAACGGCGTGCTTTCCGGTGTAATTAACCCCAAAAAAGGAGAAGAAATATGAAAATTTTAGACGGAAAAGCGTTGGCTTTAAAAATGCGCGCGGAAATGAAAGAAAAAATTGCGGAAATGGATAAAAAAATCGGGCTTGCCGTCGTGCTCGTAGGAAACGACCCCGCATCGCAAATTTACGTACGCAATAAAATTAAGGCGTGCGAAGAAGTAGGGATTCAGTCCTTTTCGTACGTATTGCCCGAAACGGCAACGCAAAAGGAAGTGGAAGATTTGTTGGACGAGCTTGCAACCGCTCCGCAAATCGACGGCGTATTATTGCAACTTCCCTTGCCGAAAGGATTAAACGGCGAATCGGCGATGGCGCATATTCCCGTAGAAAAAGACGTAGACGGATTTTCGGCGGAAAATTTAGGCTTGCTCGCTTTAAATAAAGACGGAATGGTTTCGTGTACCCCGTTTGGCGTAATGAAACTTTTGGAAAACGAAGGAATCGACGTAACGGGCAAAAACGCCGTCGTAATCGGGCGTAGCGATACGGTGGGTAAACCGATGGCAATGTTACTTCTTAACGCAAACGCTACGGTAACCGTTTGCCACAGCAAAACGAAAAATTTAAAAGAAATTTGCCAAAAAGCGGATTTGCTCGTTTGCGCCATAGGTAGGGCGAAATACGTAACGGCGGATATGGTGAAAGAGAACGCAATCGTCGTAGACGTAGGCATCAACCGCGATGAAAACGGAAAAATTTGCGGAGACGTGGATTTTGAAAACGTAAAAGATAAGGTTTCGTACATCACACCCGTTCCCGGTGGCGTTGGTCCTATGACGATTACGATGTTAATGTACAACACCTATTTAACCGCTTGCAAACGCTAAAAAGATAAATAAATTGTAAAAAGGGATAAGAAATTGAACGACTTTACTCTTAAATACGAAGAATATTTACTTACTTTTGAAAATTACTTAAACGATTTTTGTAACAATTTGCACACCAATCCGTCGATACTTGGCGAAAGTATGAAATACAGCTTAAAAAACGGCGGAAAACGGATACGTCCCGTGCTTGCGTTGGCTTGTGCCGACGTTATCGGCTTAGAAAAAGAAGAAATATTACCGTTTGCGTTGGCTTTGGAAATGATACACGCCTATTCGCTGGTACACGACGATTTGCCTGCTATGGACAACGACGATTTCCGTCGCGGAAAACCGTCCAATCATAAAGTATTTGGCGAAGCCAACGCGATTTTAGCGGGCGACGCGCTGTTAAACGAAGCGTATTCCATTTGCTTTCAAGAAAGTATGAAAGGGGAAAAATACGCGCTGGCAAGCAAGTTTTTAAACGAATGTGCAGGCGTGTACGGTATGATAGCGGGACAATCCGCCGATTTGTACTATTCTCAACAAAAC
Source organism: Candidatus Scatosoma sp. (assembly GCA_045577595.1). GTDB lineage: Bacteria > Bacillota > Clostridia > Christensenellales > Borkfalkiaceae > Scatosoma. The sequence continues at coordinate 9,031 of JAZNIR010000072.1, read as the reverse complement.
ACGGAAATTTCCGAAGAAACGTTGGATTATATTTACGAGCGTAAAACGGGAAAATTGTTGCTTGCGCCCGTCGCGATTGCAAGTATTTTAAAAGAAAACAAATATTATTTGGAATTAAACCGTTTCGGCTGTTTATTGGGCAAGCTTTTTCAAATGACGGACGATATATTAGACGTAACGGGCGATTTTGAAAATCTCGGCAAAACGATTGGCAAAGACGAAAAGGAAAACAAGCTTACTTGTATTAAATTATACGGTTTGGAAGGGGCGAAGATACGCGCGGACGAATGCGCGGACGATTGCCACACGGTACTTGAAAGTTTAGACGAAACGAATTTAGATTTCTTGCACGATTTAATTGATTACGTGGTAAATCGCAGTAAATAACTTACGGTAAAGGAAACGGGTATATATGCTGAAAAAATTGCAAACCCAATCGATAAAAAACTGTTCCCGCAACGATTTAAACGTTTTATGCGACGAATTACGGCGCACTATATACGAAACGGTTACGAAATGCGGGGGACATTTAGCGTCCAATCTCGGGGCGGTGGAATCCACCGTAGCGCTTTTTTACGTATTCGATTTCCCAAGCGATAAAATCGTATTCGACGTAGGGCACCAGTGTTATCCGTACAAGCTTTTAAGCGGAAGATTGGATAAATTCCATACGTTGCGTAAAAAAGACGGCATTTCCGGTTTTCCCAAACGGAACGAAAGCGTGTACGATTGTTACGACACGGGGCACGCGGGCACGTCCGTTTCCGCTGCGATTGGATTGGCAAAAGCGCGTGATTTACAAGGAAAAAACCATCAAGTAATCGCGTATATCGGGGACGGCTCGTTTAATAACGGACTCGTTTACGAAGCGTTAAATTCTTTAAAAATCGTCAATACGAAGATTTTAATTATTCTAAACGATAACGGTATGTCGATATCGCCGACGGTGGGCGGAATGCACGATATACTCGACAGTTTACAAACAAGCGAAAAGGGTGCGAACGTGCGCCTTTTGGAACAATTCGGGCTTACTTATTACGGCGTAACCGACGGAAACGACGTGGACGAAATGGTGTCCGCGTTAACGAAAGCGAAGGAAACGTTGAAAACGAATTCCGTCTTGTTGCATATTGCAACCAAAAAAGGCAAAGGCTACGAATTTAGCGAAGAGCACCCGACGAATACGCACGGCGTACCACCCGTAGGTTCTCCCAAAGAAAAAGAATATTCGGAAGTGCTTGGGGAAACGTTGTGCGCGTTAGCGGAAAAAGACGAGAAAATCACCGTCGTTTCCGCAGCAATGAAAGAAAGTTTGGGATTAAAAACCTTTTTTGAACGTTATCCCGAACGCGCGTTCGACGTAGGTATTTGCGAAGAAAACGCGTCCGTATTGTGTTCGTCTATGGCGCTTGGCGGTTTAAAACCGTATTATGCGATTTATTCCACCTTTTTACAACGCGCGTTCGACGAAATTATACACGACGTTTGCGCCCAAGACGCGCCCGTAACCTTTTGTATTGATAGGGCGGGGATTTCCGGCTCGGACGGCGAAACGCATCAAGGGGTTTTCGATTTATCCTACCTTTCGCTCATTCCCAATTTAACGATAGCCGTGCCCAAAGACGTGGAAGAATTTAAAAATATGCTGTATTTTAGCGCAACGTATCCACATCCGCTGGCAATTCGTTATCCACGCGCGGGAAAAGTGCTGTTTGATAAAGCCTATACGCCCGTCGTAGATTTACGTTGGGAATATGTACACCGCGAAAATAAGCAAAAAGACGCCAATTTAACGGTGTTGGCAACGGGAGAGCGCAGTTTAATTATTGCAATGAAAGTTTTGAAATCCGTACAAGAGAGCGGGAAATCGTTTGACGTGGTAAACGCGCGGTTTGTAAAGCCTTTGGATACAGAATTTCTAAATAATTTAACGAGTAAACACGTCGTAACCATTGAAGATAACGTATCTATCGGCGGTTTTGGCGCAACCGTTTGCGAAACGTTAAACGCGCTGGAAAAAGATTGCAAAATCAAGAATTTTGCCTATCGCGACGAATTTATTCCACAAGGTGGCGTGGCGGAATTACAAGCGGAATACGGCGTGAATTGCGAAACGGTTACGGCGTATATCAAGAGCGTGCTTTTATGAGAGCGGATAAATTTTTCGCCGATAAATTTTCTTCCCGTACGAAATGCGCGGAAGCGATTGAAAAGGGCTTGATTTTGGTCAACGGCAAGCCGATTAAGCCAAAAGACGACGTAAAAGAAACGGATACGATTATATTCGTACAGCCGAAAACGCAATACGTTTCCAACGGCGGATATAAATTGGAGCGGGCTATCGAAGAATTTCCGTTTTCTTGCCAAGATAAAATATTTGTGGATATTGGCGCAAGCACGGGCGGTTTCACCGATTGTCTATTGCAAAACGGTGCTAAAAAGGTGTATGCAATCGACGTGGGGGAAAGTCTTTTAGACGCTAAAATAGCTCAAAATGAGCGCGTCGTCGTTATGGATAATACGAACGCGCGGTATTTGGAAAAAACGCAATTTAACGAAGAGATTGACGGCGTGGTTACCGACGTAAGCTTTATTTCTTTACGTTTGATTTTTCCTACCGTTAAAAGGATTTTAAAAGAAAACGGCGACGCTATCGTGCTTGTAAAACCGCAATTCGAATGCGAAGGAAAGCATATCGGAAAAAGCGGTATCGTGCATACTTCGGCGCACGTAGAAATCGTTAAAAAAGTACTTGGATATGCGCTGGAAAATCAATTATATCCCTTTGATATCACGTCCGCGCCTTTAAGAAAAGGTAAAAATATCGAATACGTTTTGCATTTAAAACCCACTTTTGTCAGCGCACGTTCGACGGATTGCATTTTATCAAAAGTAAAAAATATCGTGGATAACCGTTTAATAAACGAATAAAAACATATGGAGAAAACGATGAAAATCGGGGTGCTTGGTAGCGAAAAAAAGTTGCCGAAAGATAAGATTGAAGAAATTATATCGTTCGTGCGAGAATGCGGTTACGAAACGACGTATTTTTCCACGCCGTCCGAAATTGACGACGTAGACGTCGTTATCGTATTAGGTGGCGACGGCGCGATTTTACATTCCGCCGTTATTTGCGCCACGAAAAATATTAAAATTATCGGCGTTAATTACGGAAATCTCGGATTTTTAACCGAATACGAGAAAGACGAATGGCAACGCATCAAAGATTTATTGAAAAAATTGAAAAATAACGAATGTCCGATTTTACAACGCAGTATATTACAGTGTGAAATCGGTGGAAAGACGTTTTTTGCGTTAAACGAAATATCTTTACAACGGGATTGCAGTTCGTTAAACGAAAAAGCTACGCAAATTTTAACGGTGTCCGTCGATACGAAATCGGGCGGAACGACGACGGCGGGGGACGGAATTTTAATTTGTACGCCCACCGGTTCGACGGCGTATTCCCTTTCGGCGGGTGGCGCGATTTTAACGCCGGAAGTACCCGTATTTATGCTGACGCCAATTTGCGCTTTTTCAATGCGGGCAAGACCAATCGTATTTTCGGACGACGAAGAATTTTCCATTCAAATTAAAAAGGGAAAAGCAGTCGTGTTGGCGGACGGGCTTACGATTGCCAAATTGAGTGGCAACGTTTTTTTAAAGGTAAAAAAAGCGCCTTTTACGGCAGATTTTCCAATCCGCGAACATTCAGCTTTTTTAGATAAGGTAAGAAGTAAAATAAAATTATAAAAAAATAGGGGAAAACGAAGGAGAAAACTTATGTTACGGACAGCGCGCCATTCAAAAATTTTAGAGATTATCTCGCGCAAAGAAATTGAAACGCAAGAAGAACTTTGCGCGGAATTACAAGCAATGAATTTAGTCGTTACGCAAGCGACCATTTCTCGGGATATCCGCGATTTACACTTGTTTAAAGTGGCGGGGATTGAAAAGAAATACCGTTATGCGTATATCAACGACGGGGAAAGTGAAATTTCGCCCAAAATGCGGAATCTTTTCCGCGATTGCGTCGTTTCGGTGAAAAACGCGCAAAATTTAGTGGTTGTAAAAACGTTGACGGGCAACGGCGCGAACGCGGGCGCTGTTGTCGATAAACTTAATTACGACGGAATCGTCGGCTCGGTTGCAGGGGACGATACGCTGTTAATCGTATGTGAAGACAACGATTTCGCGTTATCTATCGTAAACAGAATTAACGAATTTATAAAATAAGGTTGAAAACGGATAGAAAATAATGCTTTCCAAGCTTTCTATTAAAAACGTGGCGCTTATTGATAACGCCGAAATTATATTCAGCGAAGGATTAAACGTTCTTTCGGGGGAAACGGGTGCGGGAAAATCAGTCATTCTCGATTCCGTTAATTTCGTTTTGGGCGCAAAAGCCGATAGGTCTATGATTCGGCACGGCGAAACGGAATGTATGGTAAAAGCCGAATTCGTTCTTCCCGAAACGGCAAAAGCGGTGCAAACGCTTGCCGAAATGGATATTGATTCGGACGGGGAAGTGATTATATCCCGTAAATTTAACGAAAACGGTAAAAATTCCATTAAAATCAACGGAAACGCCGTTACGGCGACGATGTTACGGAAAGTTACCGATTCGCTCGTCGATGTACACGGACAAAGCGAACATTTCTTCTTGTTGCAAGAAAGCAATCAGTTAAAAGTGTTAGACGAAGTGTCAGGCGAAGCTTTACAAGCGCAAAAAACGCTTTTAAACGCCCGTTTAAAGGCGCTTCGCGATATAGCCGAGAAAATGTCCGTACTTGGTGGCGACGAAAAAGAACGGGGCAGAAGATTAGACGTATTACAATTTCAAATCGACGAAATTACCGCCGTTGATTTACAAGACGGCGAAGAAGAAAATCTACTTGCAAAACGGAATAAAATCGTCAATATGGAAAAAATCATTTCCGCTTTGCAAGACGGAATCAACGCGCTTTTAGGCGAAGTCGGCGCTATCGACGGTTTACGAATGGCAAACCGTGCGCTTTCTACTTTAAATAAATTGGACGAATCCTATTCGGCTATTTGCGAAAAATTAGAGGGGTTAACGTTAGAAATCGACGACGTGGCGAGTACGTTAAACGATATGGCAAACGAAATGGATTTTGACGAAGGGGAAGCGGAAGAAATCGAATCCCGATTAGACGTTATCCGTTCGTTAAAACGAAAATACGGCGCTAATAAAAAGGAAATTGACGAATATTTACAATCTATCCAAGAAGAATACGAGATTTTATCCAACTGTGAAGAGCAATTCGCCCGCTTAACCAAAGAAAAAGAAAAATTGCAAGCGGAAATTTATTCGATATGTTTGGAAATGACGGCAATCCGCAAAACGGCTGGAACGGAATTTTGCGCTCGTGTAACCAACGAACTGAAAACGTTGAATATTCCAAACGCAAAGTTTACGATAGATTTCGACGAATATACGAAAGACGACGTAACGAAAGCAAACGCCAACGGGTTGGATGGCGTACGCTTTGCTTTTTCCGCCAACGCCGGCGAGCCGTTAAAACCGCTTGGTAAAATTATCAGTGGCGGGGAAATGAGCCGTTTTATGTTGGCGGTGAAAACGCAACTTTCTTCGGTGAATGAAATTTGCACGTATATCTTCGACGAAATTGACGCGGGAATTAGCGGTAAGACGGCAAAAGTGGTGGGCGAAAAACTTGCTAAAATCGCGAAAAACACGCAAATTATCGCCGTATCGCATCTTGCGCAAATCGTTTCGCTTGGCGACGCGCAATATTATATTGAAAAAACGGAAGAGAACGGAAAAACACTCACGCGCGTACGGTTATTAGACGAACAAGGAAAAATTACCGAAATCGTCCGTTTGCTTGGCGGGGAACAAGGGGACATATATGCCGAACAACACGCCAAAGAGCTTTTAAAACAAGCGCACGATTATAAACAAACGCTTTTATAAGTATATATTTTATCATTTTTTTAATTAAAAACGAATAGAAATGCTCTATTTACGCACAATACCTTTAAACGGAGGGAAAATATGCGCAAATCGAGTATTTTTTTTATGGGGGCGTTATTGTCCTTTACGTTTGCCTTTTGTAGTAATAACGTAATTTTTACTTCCGCCAACAGCGCAACGATGGTTTACGTGGGCGGAATGTCGGCGGGATTTACTCTGCAATCGGGTAGTCCGCAAATCGTCGGAATATGCGAAGTGATGAGCGAAAACGGCGTATCGTCGCCTGCTTTAAACGCTGGTTTGAAAACGGGCGATAGAATATTGAAAGTAAATGAAATTAAGATGGAAACGATAGCCCAATTAAACGAAATCGTTAATAAAAGCAAAGGGAAAGAATTAAAATTAACGGTAGAGCGGGGCGGTGAAGAATTTTTCGTAAACGTTACGCCGATAAAAAACAAAATTAACGGCGAATATAAAATAGGTATTCTTGCCCGCGACCAACTTTCAGGGATTGGAACGGTTACCTATTTGGATAAAAAAAATAATCGTTTCGGTTCGTTAGGACATTCCGTCGAAGGGGAAAATAAAAAACAGCTCACCGTCGCGCAAGGCACGGTGTACGCGTGCAGTATCGTCGGCGTAAATAAAGGAATGCGCGGTAAAGCGGGCGAACTTCGCGGTATGTTTTTAAACGACCAAACGCTTGGAAAAGCCGAAAAACTGTGCGATTGCGGGATTTTCGGAGAAATTTCGTCGTCTTTTTCTTACGAAGGCTTGGAATACGTCGTTGCCGATTCTACGGCGGTGATGCCTGGTGATGCGTATATCTATTCGACTGTGGACGGCATATCGCCGAAACGTTATGAAATCGAAATCGTAAAAGTAGAGAAAAAATGCAAAGATAATAAAAATTACGTTATAAAAATCACGGATAACGATTTAATTGACCAAACGGGCGGAATTGTACAAGGAATGAGCGGTAGCCCAATTTTGCAAAACGGTAAACTCGTAGGGGCGGTAACCCACGTATTTTTAAACGACCCGACAAGGGGTTACGGCATTGATATTCAAACAATGTTACAAGAATAAAAACTATGTTACGCGTAGGTATTATGCGTAACATACTACTTATATAAAATAGGGGGATATTATGAAAAAAGGTGTAGGTTTATTGCTCGGTTTAAGCGCATTGTTAATGGGGTGTGGTTCGTACGTAAAAAACACGAATTTTGAGCAAATAACGAGCAATGCGCAAGAGAAAACGTTTGTGTGCCCGGGGAATTTTATCGAAAACGATTTGGAAACTACTTTTTCCGAAGGGAAAACCGCTATTCAAACGCACGCAAAATCCGCGTATTTAGCCGATTACGGTACGGGAACGGTTATGTTTGCGCAAAACGAGACGCAACGCTTACCGATTGCGAGTATGTGTAAAATTATGACGCTTTTATTGTCGTTTGAAGCGATTGACAACGGCGTTATGACGTTAGACGAAGAAATTTGCATAAGTGAAAACGCGTCTTCTATGGGCGGTTCGCAAGTTTTTTTAGAAGCAAACGCGAAATATCCCGTTCGTGAGTTGATAAAAAGCGTCGTCGTATGCTCGGCAAACGACAGTAGCGTAGCTTTGGCGGAAAAAGTTGCGGGCAGTGAAATGGCGTTCGTGGATAAAATGAACGACAAAGCCAAAGAATTGGGCGCAAACGACACGTTATTTTCTAATTGCACGGGGCTACCGAAAGACCCGCAATATTCTTGCGCCAAAGACGTGTTTTTAATGTTACAAGCCTTATTAAAACACGAAGAATATCACGAGTTCGGTAAAGTTTGGTTGGATAAATTTATGCACCCGAAAGGGCGTTACACGGAAATTACCAACACGAATAAATTGGTGCGCACCTACGACGGATGCGACGGGGGGAAAACGGGCTTTACCAATCAAGCGGGATTTTGCCTTGCAGCAACGGCAAAACGCAATAATATGCGGGTAATTTCCGTCGTAATTGGGGAAGAAAACAGTAAAACTCGATTCGACGACGTACGAACGATGTTTGATTACGCCTTTGCAAATTACACCGTCTCTCCGATTGTGGAAGCGGGCATACCGTTAGAAAAACGGGCGGTTGTAAACGGCGGAAAGGAAAAATCCGTATCCGTTTGCTCGGAGGAAACGGCGTATTCGTTTATGAAACGCGGGGAAAGTGGCAATATCAAAGTGGAAACGAATTGTAACGCGTTGCGCGCTCCCGTAAAAAAGGGAGAAATCGTCGGGGAAATGATTATTTATAAAGACGACGTAGAAGTACAAAGAGTACGATTAACGGCGGGCGAAAACGTAGCAAAAGCCAATCTTTTTGATAGAATAGCCGACGTTGCACGCGCTTGGAACAAGCGAAAATAGTCGCAATAATAAGACGAAAATGATACTAAAATCCGTTTTTACGAAAAAAAATTCGTAAAGGCGGATTTTTCCGTAAAAAATAGCCTTTGCTTTCTTGCATTTTGCGCGTAAATTTGATAAAATATTAGTATATTTAAACGTAAGGACACAATGTTGATGAACGCGAGAGAAAGCTTAAAAATAAACGAAAAAGGTCATTTGGAAATCGGCGGAGCGGATACGGTGGAACTTGCCTGTCAATTCGGCACGCCCGTATATCTTTTCGACGAAAAATATATTCGCAAAATGATGCGTGTATATAGGGATACGCTTGCGGAAAACTATAAGGGAAAAGGCTTGGTTTTGTATGCGTCGAAAGCTTTTTCTTGCCAAGCTATCTACCGTATTGCCGACGAAGAAAATATCGGTGTGGACGTCGTTTCGGGCGGGGAACTTTATACGGCGTTGCAAGCAGGTTTTCCCGCTGAAAAAATTTATATGCACGGCAATAATAAACTTTCTTACGAATTACAAGAAGCGTTGGACGCGGGCGTAGGGTGCATCGTCGCCGATTCCTATGCAGAAATAGACGCGATAGACGCGTACGCAAAAGAGCGAGGCGTCGTGCAAAGCATTTTATTGCGCGTTAATCCGGGCATTGAAGCGCATACGCACGCATTCGTACAAAC
>JAZNIR010000071.1:0-1567 GCA_045577595.1 Candidatus Scatosoma sp. | reverse complement strand
AACGCCGTCGTTCATAAAAATCACGCGGTTTGCCACTTCTTTGGCAAAGCCCATTTCGTGCGTAACGATAACCATCGTCATTCCTTCGTCCGCCACTTGTTTCATAAGCGCCAATACTTCGCCTACCATTTCGGGGTCGAGCGCGCTCGTCGGCTCGTCAAACAGCATTACTTCCGGTTCCATCATTAACGCGCGTACAATCGCAATCCGTTGTTTTTGTCCGCCCGAAAGGGTGGCGGGGTACGCTTGCGCTTTATCTTCCAAACCGATTTTTTTCAATAATGCGTACGCCTTTTCTTCCGCTACTTCGCGGGGGAGCTTTTTCAAAACGATAGGCGCCATCGTGATATTTTGTAAAATCGTGCGGTGGGGGAACAAGTTGAATTGTTGAAACACCATTCCGATTTTTTGTCGGTGCAAGTTAATCGTTTTGTTGGCAATCTTTGCAATTTCCTTTTCCGACTTGGCAAGCGTTTCGTATTCCCCTTTAAGAGCCAAGTATTCTTCGCTTGTTTTTTGCTTTTTCAAGCCCTTTAAGCGTTCTTTTAAATGAATGCGTTCGTTTTTGAATACGTATTCGTTTTCGAATAAAATTTCACCCGCAGACGGCTCTTCTAATAAGTTTAAGCACCGAAGTAAAGTGGATTTACCGCATCCCGACGGGCCGATAACCGCCACGACGTCGCCTTTGCAAACGTTTAAATCAATTCCTTTTAAAACGCCCAATTTACCGAAATTTTTATATAAATTTTTCACCGAAACAATCGGGGTTTTTAAATCGTTATCTTTCATTTTTCGCAAATCTCCTTTCCATAAATTTCACCAATCTGCTGATTGCAAACACGAGCGCCAAATATACGACGGCAAGGGCGATATACGGCACGAAGAATTCGTACGTTGCGTTGCCGATATTTTGGAACGCTTTGGTAACGTCGACGACGGCGATAAAGCTCACGACGGACGTTTCTTTAATGAGCGCGATAAATTCGTTACCGAGCGTGGGCAATATGTTTTTAATCGCTTGCGGTAAAACGATACGGAACATCGTTTGCCAAAAACCAAACCCCAGCGAGCGCCCCGCTTCCATTTGCCCTTTGTCGACGGCGTTAATCCCGCCCCGCAAAATTTCCGCCATATACGCCCCGCTGTTCATACCGAAAATCAGCACCGCTTCCAGCACCGAACTAATCCGTATCCCCATCATCGGGAAAAGGGCGAAGTGCATCAGTAGCAGTTGCACCACCATCGGCGTACCGCGAAAGAGCGCGACGTAAAAATCACATAGACCTTTCCCGCCTTTCACGATAGGGTTTTTCGACGGCAACAGTTTCACCGTCGCGATAAGGCAACCGATAACGAACCCGATAATAAGACCTACGATAGCAATCGTCAGCGTGTTTTGTAGGCCCGTAAGAAACGTTTTATATCCGCCGAGCGTGATAAATTGACGGTAGAAAATTTGCACTTTGGAACCGCTAAATCCGCGCGCAACCGAAAGGGAGGGTTGTAAATCGAGAATAACGGCGTTGATACGCTCGTTTCTTAAATCGACGAATGCAAGCGCCCC
>JAZNIR010000070.1:0-4876 GCA_045577595.1 Candidatus Scatosoma sp. | reverse complement strand
GACGTTACCATTGTTGCCGGTTGCGGCATTCACAACGGCGGTAGCGAGGAATCCCGTCACGACGGCATTCACACCTTTTACGTTGGCAAGAACGCGCACGTAAAATACGTGGAGAAGCATTACGGCGACGGCGACGGAAACGGTAAAAACGTGATGAACCCCGAAACGGTGGTGCATTTGGACGTCGGCGCGCAAATGGAAATGGAGACCACGCAAATTAAAGGCATTGATTCCACCAAACGGATTACGCGCGTAACGATGGGCGAAAACGCAAGCTTTTTCGTGAAAGAGAAATTGTACACGCACGGCAATCAAACAGCGGACACCGATTTTATCGTGGATATCAACGGCGCGAATTGTAAAGCGGATATCGTTTCCCGCTCGGTGGCGGGGGGCAAATCCAAACAAAACTTCGTTTCGACGATGCACGGCAACGCGCCTTGTTACGGGCATACCGAATGCGACGCGATTATTATGGACGACGCGAAAGTAACCGCCGCCCCTTGCCTTTCGGCAAATCACGTGGACGCGGAATTGGTGCACGAAGCGGCGATTGGAAAAATTGCGGGCGAACAGTTGACCAAACTAATGACGCTCGGTTTGACGGAAAAAGAAGCGGAAGAGCAAATCATTAAAGGATTTTTACATTGATTTTCCCTTCCGAAAAATAAAACAGAAAACGATTAAAAAGGAGAATATATTATGAGTACGTTGGCGTACAAAAGAACGAACGTTTACGAAAAGGCGGACGAAAAGCTTTTAAAAAACATTTTCGATTACGCGGAATCGTATAAAAACTTTCTCGACGCGGGGAAAACCGAACGGGAAGCTTGCGCGTATGCAAAAGCGGAAGCGGTGAAAAACGGCTACAAACCCTTTCAATTCGGGCAAAAATTGCAAGCGGGCGATAAAGTATATTACGACAATCGCGGTAAGAATTTATATCTTATCAAAGTGGGCAAAGAAAACGTGGGCGAAAAGGGGATTCGCATTTTAGCCTCGCATATCGACAGCCCCCGTATCGACTTTAAACAAGTACCCCTTTACGAAAAGGACGGCATAGCGTTTGCGAAAACGCACTATTACGGCGGTATCCGTAAATATCAATGGACGGCAATCCCCCTTGCGTTGCACGGCGCGGTGGCGCTTAAAGACGGCTCGGTGATTCACGTAAAAATCGGGGAAGAAGAAACCGACCCCGTATTCTATATCAGCGATTTGCTCCCGCACTTGGCGGCGAAACAAAACGCGAAAACGCTTGCGGAAGGGATTTCGGGCGAAGATTTGAATATTTGGCTGGGCAATATCCCTTATACGCTTGCGGGCGACGAAAAAGATAAAACGGTGAAAGAAAATCTTTTGCGCATCTTAAACGAAAAATACGGAATGTGCGAAGAAGATTTTTTAAGCGCGGAACTTTCCGCCGTGCCTGCGTTTAAGGCGAAAGATATCGGCTTTGATAGGGCTCTTATCGGCGCGTACGGACACGACGACCGCGTTTGTTCGTATCCCGCGTACACCGCGCTTTTCGACGAAAAGGACAGCCAGCATACCGTAATGGTGATTTTGGCGGATAAAGAAGAAATCGGCAGTGAAGGCACGACGGGTATGCAATGCGCGGTATTTTTGGATTTAATCGACGAAATCGCGCGTTCGTTTAACGTATCTTCGGCGTCGGTGCGCGCCAATTCCAAATGCCTTTCGGCGGACGTAAACGCGGGATTCGACCCCAATTATCCGTCGGTGTGTGAACCGCTCAATTCGGCGTACGTTTCTTGCGGAGCGGGGATTACGAAATTTACCGGTTCTCGCGGGAAAGGTGGTTCGAACGACGCGGACGCGGAATTTATCGGTTGGCTCCGTAAAATTTTCGACGAAAACGGCGTAATTTGGCAAACGGGCGAAATGGGCAAAGTAGACGAAGGCGGTGGCGGTACGGTGGCGAAATATATCGCAAATGCAAATATCGACACGATTGATATCGGCGTGCCCGTAATTTCGATGCACTCGCCTTACGAAGTGATTTCCAAAGCGGATTTGTACGAAGTATATCTCGCTTTCCGTGCGTTTATTAAATAAAGAAAAGCAAAAATAAAAGGGGTATGTATGCGTTGAATGCATACCTACCCTAACTTTTACACAAAAGAAAAACGGCTTTTATAAAGCCGTTTTTATGCTTTTATTTTACGGTAAAACCGTTTTCGTCTGCGAGAATATCCGACGAATAAAAGGCGGTTAAGCCGTTGGTAAGTTCGATAAAATCGTCCGCGCAAAAACATTCGCAAGCGGAGTGCATAGCCAGTTGCGCCAAGCCGATATCCGCGCCCGCCATACTCGTTTTCGTAAGCGCCGAAACGCCCAACGTCGTTCCGCTACGCACGTTAGAACGATTGAAAAATGCTTGGTGTTTTACGCCCGCCTTGTCGAAAAGTGTTTGTACGACGGCGCTGGACATACCGCTTGTGATATACGCGCCTTTCGCGTGCGATTTAATCACCACGCCCCCGCCCAAAGCCGTTTTATTCGTCGGGTCGGACGTTTCGGGGTGGTTGGGGTGGACTGCGTGCGCGTTATCCACCGAAAGGAAGAAAGACGACGCCAGCGCCTTGTAAAATTCGTTGTCGTCGAAACGCAACGCGTAGGCAATCCGCTTTAACGTCGTTTCCACAAAATCGCCTTCCGCGCCCGTCGGCGTTCGGTTGCCGATTTCTTCCGCGTTTAAAAAGGCGGATACGCAAATCCCGTCGCTGTCGGCGTGATTTAAAAGCGCTTGTAAACAAGCGTACACGCTCGTTAAATTGTCGATACGGGGGGAAGCGATAAATTCGTCGTTACAGCCGAAACGGTAGGGCGATTGCGCGGGTACGGCGTATAAATCGTAGGATACGACGTTGCCGTCTATAATTTTATTTAACCAATCGTCCCCGTTTGTAAGTGCTAACAACGGTTGTAAATCAATTTGTTCGTTTACGGAAAAACTCTCGTTCACGCCCCGTTGCTGATGAATGGCAAGGGAAGGGACGGTGATAAAGTAAGGGGAAGTAACCGTTTCCGCAAACACCCGTCCGTTTTCGCTTTTTACCACCCGTCCCGCGATTTTAAGCGGTCTGTCGAAGAAAGAATACCAAATCCCGCCCCCGTACGGCTCGGTGTTTAACGTAACGCCCGCGCCCGTATTTTTTAAAGGGTTGGATTTGAGCTTTAAACAGGACGCGTCCAAATGCGACGCGACGATTTTATAAGAAAAATTATCCAAACTTCCTACGGTGAACGCGATAATTGCCGAACCGTCCCGTTCGACGAAATATTTTCCGTTTTCGACGATTTCAAAATCGTCCCGTTCGGAAAGTTTGGAAAAACCGTTTTCGAGTAATATGCTTTTAATCTTGTCCGTCGCGTGATAGACGGTGAGAGATTCGTTTAAAAAATCAAGTAAACCGTTCATAAAATGCTCCTGAAACTTTTTACGTTTTTATTATACCATTTCAACGCGGACAATGCAACTCTTTTTTAGAAAAAACCTGAATGAAAATGATATGAAAACAAGATGAAAGATATAAAAATATTCTGTTATCCGCTTGACAAAATTAAAAAAAATGATATAATATAAATGCCGTATATAATCAAGCGGTTAACAACGAAAGGAGAGCATTATGGAAAACGGAAGAAAAGAACTTTTGTCGTGGAATATTAGTGGCAAAAGCGAAGAACATTTAAAGAAAATTTTTACGATGCTAAAAGAAAAGGACGGTTTGTTGCTTACGCAAAAGAAGTCGGCGTTTAACAGCACCGAACTTCGTTTATTAAACGAAATTATTACGGCGGGTTACGAAGGAAAGCGTTTGATTTCCACCCGTCTTGCAACGAAACTCGGAATAACCCGTTCGGCAGTGTCGCAAATCGTCAATCATTTAGAAGCGCGCAATATCGTCAAGCGCGTTCCCGACGACGTGGATAAAAAAATCGCGTATATCGAACTTTCGGAAGGTATTTTGGAATTATACGGCGAAGAGTTAAAAAACGCGTTGGAATTCGTCGGTGATTTGGTGGACGAATTCGGGGAAGATAATTTTAATAAGATGTACGAATTATTCACCCGCTTTATCACGCTTGCGCGGGCGCGTATGCAAGAAAAAGAAGTATAAAAAATTTTAAGGTAACGGAGAAAGTATATGTTACAACTTATCGACATTAAAAAGGACTATGCGTCGGCGGGCAGTAAAGTGCACGCGCTTAAAGGCGTGTCTTTGCGATTCCGCAAAAACGAGTTTGTGTCCATTCTCGGCGCGTCCGGTTGCGGAAAAACCACCCTTTTAAACATTATCGGCGGTTTAGACCATTATACGTCGGGCGATTTGATTATCAACGGCGTATCCACCAAAGATTATAAAGACCGCGATTGGGACGTGTACAGAAACCACCGTATCGGGTTCGTGTTTCAATCGTACAATCTCATTCCCCACCAAACGGTGTTGGGGAACGTCGAGCTTGCGTTGACGATTGGCGGTTTATCGAAATCGGAAAGAAAAAGACGTGCCAAAGAAGCGTTGGAAAAGGTGGGGTTAAAAAGCGAATTGCGCAAACGCCCCAATCAACTTTCGGGCGGACAAATGCAACGGGTGGCGATTGCGCGCGCCCTTGTAAATAATCCCGAAATTTTGCTCGCGGACGAACCGACGGGCGCGCTCGATACGACGACGAAGTCGGAGGGCCAAGCGGTCTTAGGAAGACAATGTCATAAATCAACTCCTTGGCTCACAGAACGACATGGCTACGATCCGACTTAATGCAACGGGTGGCGATTGCGCGCGCCCTTGTAAATAATCCCGAAATTTTGCTCGCGGACGAACCGACGGGCGCGCTCGATACGACGACG
>JAZNIR010000069.1:0-7022 GCA_045577595.1 Candidatus Scatosoma sp. | reverse complement strand
AGCGAGTATAAAATCAGTAGTGTATTGCCCGAAGAATTAAGTCAACAGTTGCCGTCGGTGGAAGATATTCAAAAACGCATTAAATAAAAATGGTGTGTAAAATGGGTTGTTATTGAGGGCTTAAAAAGTTATCCACCTGCGAGGTGGGATAAATATTTGGCAGCAATAACATAAAATACGCAAGCTAAAGATAGGCGAGGAAAAATAAAGAAAAATTCGGTGTGTAATTTTGCGTGTAAAATGGGTTGTAATTAAAATGCGAAAAAGTTATCCACCTATGAAAGACGGATAACTTTTTTACATAGAGAAGAAAACAGTTCAAAAACGGTATAAAATCAGCTCGATTTTCTTGGGGTGTTGGTGGGCAGAGGTGTCTTGAAGAAACGCTTTTTTCACGGTGGTTCGCGCGAGCGAGCAAAAACGAAAACGCTCATACTTATCACATAATTGGTTGCGAGTGAAACTTTGCGCCATAGGCACAATTTTTCATCTCTGCCCACAAAAACACGACTTTTATGCGAAAATTAGCGCATAAAAGTCGTGTTTTTCTTTGCGTTCTTGTATAAAAATTTATTGATTTTTGCGATAAACTTGACCTTTGGGTTGTAAATTGCATTTTTAAGGCATTGCATCCTTTTGACAACGGCTATTCTATTGAATTAAACGATTGCTAAAAATATGGAAAAATGATGATTGAATAAAATAAGTTCATCATAAATATTTTTTAAAAGGTAATGCGCAGATTAGAATCCCATCTGCGCATTACCTTTTATTTTCAATAAATATTTTCGTTATTTTTCTTTGAGAGTATTTTTTGGTGGTTATACATTAGGCTCAATCTAAATTTAAAGATTAAAGCAATGGATAAAAATAATAAAAAACAAAACGCAATAATCTTATTAAATTACCAAAAGAAACTGTGAAATTATTCCAATTATAAAAATTTTTATAGGAATAAGAAAAAGATTAATAAAATGCAAAAAACACTCAACGGAATTTGGCGATTTCTTCGCTTGGGGATATACGGTTATATTTTTTAAAAACCTTTGTGAAGTAAGAAACGTCGGGGATACCAACCATTTCTGCAATTTTCGTGACGGAAGTATACCCTTGCTGAATGAGAGATACCGCTAAAATACTTCTTTTTTGTGCAAGATAAACGCTAAAAGGAACGCCGAGTTCCAATTTAAATAACGTAGAAAAATAATTTTTATGTAGGTGTACGTGGTTTGCGAGATCGGTGATTTTGAAATCTGGTTCGGTGTAATGTTCTTGAAAGTAAACCAACGCTTGCTCGATATAATTTGCGGGTGAATCTTTTCTCGTTTGCTCCTTATTTTGCTGTTGAGAGTGGTAGATTAATTGCGCGACGGCGTAGAAATTTTCCATAAAGATTAAATTACTAATCGGCTTTTGTTCAGCAGTGATTAGGAAATTTTTATATAGTAATCGGCGGATTTTAGGCATGAAATCTGCATTCAATTTTAAGAATGTCGGATTTTCGCCGAACCCTAATAGTTTTAAGATGTTTTTTACGTCTCTTCCATTAAAAGAAATCCAATAATAACTTGCAGGTTGCGAATGACTCGTTTTAAAAAATGTTTTTTGAGTGGGGTCAAGCACAAAACAAGAATTTTTCGTCAATTTTACCATTTGGTCGTTATGCGTGTAATAAACGACACCTTTCGTAATAATATGCAAGCGATACGTAGTAGCCTCGTTTCCGAATACGGGCGCTTGGTCGGGGTTGGTTTTTGAAAAGCCGTAAAGGTCGATAAAAAAATCAATATTGTTCAAATTACTGCTGTTTACAATCGTGATAAGTGCATTACGTTCAAATTCGGATAATTTCATAATCAATTCCTTTTGCGCTTATTTGTAAGTTCATTATAATATAACAGGAAAGAAATGTCAATATATTTTAGTAAAAATATAAGAATTATTTTTTACCAAAATAAGGTTTGCGTAGTATTAAATTACCAAATATTGCTTATTTTTGTCTATGGACAGTTGGCGGTTGTTATGATAAAATAATTATGTTGAAAATTTTTTTGAAAAAAGGTTGAGAAAGATATGTTTAGGATTGCTTTAATTGGCGTGGGATGCAGGGGTGAAGGCTTGTATCGTTACGTATTAAAATTAAGAAAGGATTTGCAATTCGTAGCTGTCTGCGACGAATATTTCGACAGATGTGAAAATATCGCCCAAGTAATGCAGGCGGATGGGTTTGCTTGCCCGAAATTATATACTGATTATAAGGCGTGCATTGATGAAAACGATTTAGACGCCGTTGTGATTGCTACGGCTTGGGAGGCGCATATAAAGGTAAGTATGTATGCGATGGAAAAGAGCGTTGCAGTTGCTTGCGAAGTCGGTGGCGCGTACAGTTTACAACAGTTGTGGGATTTGGTTCGTTGTTACGAAAGAACGCAAACGCCTATTATGATGTTAGAAAATTGTTGCTATGGAAGATTAGAGATGTTGGCAATGAATATGAAAAAATTGGGCGAGCTTGGTGAAATCGTACACTGCGAGGGCGCATATCGACACGATTTACGTAAAGAAGTAACTGGTGGGAAAGAAAACCGCCATTACCGTTTACAACAATATTTACATAGAAATTGCGAAAATTATCCCACGCACGAAATCGGACCGATTGCAAAGCTGTTGGATATAAATTGCGGAAACCGTTTCGTATCGTTGTCGTCGTTTGGTACGAAGTCGGTGGGATTAGAGAGTTACGTTGAAGAAAATAACATTCAAGATTTAAAAGGCGTGAAATTTAAACAGTCGGACGTTATAACGACGATTCTTGAATGTCAAAACGGTGAAACGGTTGTCATTCATTGCGATACGACGTTGCCTCGCTACTATTCAAGAGGATTTTTAGTAGAAGGAACGAAAGGTTTAATTTGCGAAGAAAATAATTCGGTGTATTTGGATAAAGAATTTACGGAAGAAGTTTTCGAATGGCAAGAAAATTATAACAACGTACAAAAATATTACGAACAATACGACCACCCGCTTTGGAAAGGGTACACGCCCGATAAAGAAGGGCACGGCGGGATTGATTGGCTGGTGTTCGACGCGTTTTTCAAAGCTTTGAAAGAAAATAAACCGATGCCGATAGACGTTTACGATTACGCTACGTGGGCAAGTATTTCCGTTTTATCGGAACAATCTTTGATAACGGGACAAAAAATGGCATTTCCAGACTTTACCGACGGGAAGTGGATATTGCGTAAAAACTGTTTTGAATAATAAAGAATAATAAAAAGGAGAAAGAAACGATGAGAAAATTTTTAGCAAAAACGTTGCGCTTTGTGGTGGTGTTTATGCTTTTTGGTACGATAGCTGCGTGTTCGCAAGGAAGTTCCGATTCGGGTGAAAAAGCTGTAACTGCCGTAATGTTGGATTATAACGGTGGCGTAGGCACGGTCGGCTCGTTCGAAATCGAAAAAAACGCGCAATATACGTTGGAAACGCCCCAAAAGAAAGGCTATGAATTCGTTTGCTGGAAAAAAGACGGCGAAGAATTTGCGCAAAGCGGAAAATGGACGGAAGCAAAAGAATACGTAGTTTTAGTTGCCGAATGGGAATTACAAACGTATTCGATAACTTACGAACAAACGGGTGGGTTGTCTCACCAAAATCCCGTGTCGTATACGGTAGAAAACGCAACGATTACGTTACTTGCCCCCGACGGAGAAGAAGATTTTTTGGGCTGGTATGATAAAGCGACGGGCGGTGTTCAAGTGAAAACGATAGATACTTCGTTGGCGGAGCCGATTGTTTTGTACGGGCGTTGGAAAACGTCTTCGGAAGACGACGGTTGGTCGGGTAGATACGAAGGATAAACAACAATAATAAAAAAATATTTTATCAGAGGAGAAGAAATATTATGAAAGGTTTGAAAAAATTACTAATTGCAACGATGTGTCTTTCCACAATTCTTGCAGGAGTAGGATGTAGCGGAGCACCCGTCGTGGACGAGGATAGCGACCCGAACGATAAACGTCCGTCCGTAATGATTAAAGGATTTAACGGCGGTTACGGTATCGATTGGTTGAAAACGATGGCGAGAGAATTTAATGCGGAGAACCCTGAAAGCCCGTATAAGGTAACGGTCATGGATGCGAAAGATACGTTTGAAACGATTTCTGCCGAAGTGACTACAAACGTACAATCGTACGATATGTTTATGTCGAACAGCGATATTCATACTCTAATCGACCGTAACTTATTGGAAGATATTTCGTCCGTTTGGCAATCAACGCCCATTGGTTCGACGGAAACAATGGAGCAAATGCTTGAAAATGAAGACCTTTATTCGAAAGCGTACGGTCGTGGAACAAAAAGATACGCGATTCCTTGGCAAGAATCGATTAGAACGCTCGTTTACGACCACGAAGTGTTTATGCGTTACGGATTTTTGTTGAAAAAGGGTTCAACGAAAGAGAATTATCAATTCGTTACGTCGAAAACAGACGAATTGTCGGTGGGAAAAGACGGCGTAGAAGGCACGTACGACGACGGACACCCCGAAACGGAAGAGCAATGGGCGGCTATGTATCAAAAGATTTTGACGTCGGGGCTTTACGGGGTTATGTACACGGGTGAAAACTCTTGGTACACCAACGATTTATATTATATGATTATGGCGCAATACGACGGCGACGCGTACAATCTGCATTACACGATGGACGATGGCTACGATTTTGACGGCGACGGCACGATTGAAGAAGACGAAAAGGGCGGTTACGATTTCGACGGCGACGGCACGATTGAAAACGACGAAAAATTGCCCGAATACGGTTATAAATTGATGTCGATGGGTGGAGCGCAAAAAGCCGTTAACTTTATGGACGAATATTTCGGAATAAAGGAAGGGGAAACGTCGAAAAAAGTAACGATTGATTCCACGTATTTGGGCTATTCGCATAAAGACGCGCAAACCGATTTCGTTTACAATATGGTGAAAGGTTCGGGTACGCGTGCGGCGTTCTTGGTGGAAGGCGATTGGTGGGAAAACGAAGCGAGATTGACCTTTGAAGCCATTACGAAAGCGAAATACGAAGGGTACGATTTCCGCACCCACGACTACCGTTTTATGACGTTGCCGATTTTCGAAGGACAAAAAGGCACGGGCAACACGTACGTACTCGGCGATTCGATGTATATTGCCGTCGTAGCAAGGTCGAGCTCGGATAAAAAAGCGGTGTGTAAAGAGTTTTTGAAATTCGTTATGCAACCGAAGTATATTAGATATTTTACCGTAGCGTCTGGTGGTGTAATGCCTTACGACGTAGAATTTGAAACGGAAGATTACGCGCAAATGAGCCCGTTTACGAAAAGCTTTTTGTCGTTGTATCACGACCCGAGAAATACGATTATAAGAACAACGGTTTTGGACGTTGCTTCCGATTGGAGAAAGAGTGGTGGACACAGTACGACGAGTACGGGCAAGAGCGATTGGGTTATTTTGAACTCGTTGTATAAATATACGGCGTCCACCGTTTACACCGATATTATCAATAACGTTACGAATAATTGGGCTTCGTACGTAGCGGGTTACAACACGTACAAAAACAGCTAATAGGAGAACAAGTGATGGCAAAAGCGCAAACAAAAAAGAAACACTTTACAAAACAGTGGTTTGAAAAGACGTTCTTTCTTACTTGTATATTGATTATGCCGTTGATTCAATTTTTGGTTTTCTACGTTTATATGAATTTTGAAAATATTATGATTGCGTTTAAAGCTATGTCGAAAGACGGCTCTACGCGGTGGGTAGGATTAACCAATTTTAAAAACGTAATCAAAGGCACCGATACGGGATTGATTTTAATATCCGCTTGGAATAATATCAAGCTTTGTTTTTTAAGCACGGCAATCGGTATGCCAATGAACATTTTATACGGATATTACATACACAAAAAGAAATTCGGTTCGACGGCGGTGCGTATCGTTTATATGCTTCCGAATATGGTTTCGGGCTTGGTTATGACGATGCTCTTTTTGAAATTTATGGAAGTGGGTATTCCCCAAGTTTATCAACAGGCGACAGGCAAAGTTTTGCCAAATCTTTTACGAAGTGAAGATACGGCGTTTGGGATTCAAGTTTTCTATACGTTATGGCTTGGGTTCAGTTCGTCTTTGATTATCTATTCCAACGCTATGAATGCAGTCGACCCTGGTATTTTTGAGGCGGGAAAAATCGACGGCTGTACGACGTTTGATGAGCTTACGCGTCTTGTCGTGCCCCTTATCTTCCCTACGCTTTCCACGTATATCATTACGGGTGTGGCGGGCTTGTTTACAGCGTCTGGTTCACTGTTCTTGTTCTACGGGTTGAATAACGTTCCGGAAAAAACCTACTTTTTAGGATTTTATCTTTTCAAAATCGCGTTGACGGGCGATTTAACAGCCTATCCGCAAGCGGCGGCGGTGTCCGTTATGATAACTATGGTTTCCGTTCCGCTTACTTTATTCGTACGTTGGCTAATGAACAGAATCGACCCTATGCGGGATAATTACGCGGATTTATAAGGAGGCGGATACAATGGAAAAGAAAAAACACGGAAAGAAAAAAGTAAATCCGCTCTTCTTGACGGTGGGCATTATGTTGCTTATTCACGGCATTACGCTGTTGTTTCCCTTTTATTGGATGATGACAACGAGCTTTAAAGGGATACTCGAATATCGCGACAGCTTTGTTGGTTGGCCACAAGATTTTTGGCAAGGCGTGGAAAATTATAAACGGGCGTTTAAGCTGATACAAGTAAAGGTATACAAAGCCGACGGACCTTACGTCGTAGACGTTTGGGGCTTGCTTGGCAACAGCCTTACGCTGGCGGTGTTCAAAAGCTTTTTCACCCTGTTGCCGACGGTACTTGCTTCGTATGCAGTGGCAAAATACGATTTCGGACTGAGAAAAACGTTATTTAACATCAATATTTTCGTTATGACAATTCCTATCGTAGGGAGCTTGGCGACGACGTTGACGGTGTATAAACAGTTGA
>JAZNIR010000068.1:0-2334 GCA_045577595.1 Candidatus Scatosoma sp. | reverse complement strand
TTGAATATGCGACGGAAGAAAAGTTTGCATTCTTACGGGCGGATAACGAAAGATTGATAAATTACCGTGAAAAATTGTTCGATTTATTGGATAAAAACGTATATCAACGTATTTCGCCAATCGACGGTACGCCGTATATATAAGGGGGGAACGCTAACGATTTACGCTTAATTAACGCCCCAACGCCTTTTAACCCGCCTATTTTATGCGCGCTGATAGAATATAAATCAATATCTTTGCTTAAACGGAAAGGAATTTTTCCGTACGCTTGCACGCCGTCCGAGTGGAAAATCACACGCGGATTTTTTTGTTTTACCAATCTTGCGATTGTGTTTACGTCGTTGATTGCGCCAAGTTCGTTATTAACGTGCATTACGGAAACGAAAGTCGTTTTTTCGTCCACGAGCGAAAGCAATTTTTCCACGTCCACTTTCCCGTCTTTTTGCAAAGGCGCGTATCGAGTTTCCACGACTCCCCGCGTTTTTAATTCTTTAAACGAAGAAAGTACGGCGGAATGTTCTCCTACGCTCGTTACCGCGTTTCCGCGCTTTGCAAACGAGAAAATCGCTTGATTGTCCGATTCCGTTCCGCAAGAAGTAAATATCAAATCAAACGCGTTTGCGTCGGCTATTTTAGAAAGCAAGACAAAGCGGGCTTTTTTAAGCTCGCTTTGTAAGGCGTATCCTTCGTTGTATAACGCGGACGGGTTATAAAAACGTTCTGTAACGAACGTTTTTGCTTTTTCAAACGCGCTTTCAGACGGTTTCGTCGTTGCGGCGTTATCTAAATAAATCATTGTTTTTGTTTTTTCTCCTGCATAACGTAATCGCTTTCCAATACGCCCCGTCTTGCAAATTTTAATATATTCATTAAAAGCATTTCGCGACATTCCAAAACGTAGAGCTTTCTACCGTTATCGTTTACCAAAATATACATAAAGAATTTGCCTTCGTCCGCCACCACGTTGGAAGTACATATAATTTCTTTCGTTTGTGGCGTCGTTGCCAAGCGTTCGTACGAGCCGTTTTCCACGTCCCCGATTTGTTGCATATCTTCACAGTTAATACGAACAACCAACCGTCTTTTATTTATATTGAAAACTTTGGAAATACGCAATTCACCCGAAACAAACACGTAATCGTAGCTTACGTTGCAGGTCATTTTCCAACGACATAATAAATACCAAACCCCAAAGAAAAACAACGTTTGCAATCCAAAAAAAATCACGTTGCCCCAAAGGGGGATTTGTAAAATAGTAGAGATTAACAACACAATCCAAATAAATAAAAATATATATGAAAAGGCGTTGATAATTTTATATTTTCGAGCACCTTTCTTGCTGTTTTTCGCAATGGAGCTCTCTTCGTAAAAAACGTCCATTCTTTTCTCCCGTTACAAATAAGTTTAAATTTCCACCGTACCTTCGTACACCGTTTTGACGTTCCCCAGCAGGTCCACCGTACCGTCCGAATGATAATTTACCGTAAGGTCGCCCCCGCGAAGTTTTACGGTTACGTTGGTATCTTTTTCGCAATATCCCGCAAGCGTTGCCGCAACCACCGCCGCGCAAGCGCCCGTACCGCAAGCCCACGTTTCACCGCTACCGCGTTCCCAAACGCGCATTTTTATCGTTACTTTATTTACGACGCGCACGAATTCGGTGTTGATGCCTTCGGGGAAATATTCGCAGTTTTCAAATTCCGAACCCACCGCTTGGACGTTTACCGCGTCTACTTTATCGCTGAAAATAACGCAGTGCGGATTCCCGACGTTAACAAGCGTTACTTTATAATCCAATCCCGCCACGTTAACCGTTTTGCCAACGATTTGCTCTTCGTCGAATACGCAAGGGATTTGATTGCCTGCAAGGCGCGCAACGCCCAAATTCACGCTTGCGGAATTAACCTTTCCGCTAAACGGATACACTTTTACGTCGCAAATTCTACCGTTCACCATTTCGATTTTCATATCGTTCTTTTTAACGATACCTTTTTCGTATAAATATTTACCGATACAACGCACTACGTTTCCGCCCATAGGCGCTTCCGTGCCGTCCGTATTGAATATACGCATTTTCGCATCCGCAACGTCCGAATTTTCAATCAACGCAATGCCGTCCCCACCGATTCCGTAATGACGGTTTACGTAGTTGATTGCAATCGATTCGGGGCAAGTAATTTTTCCGTCGCGGTTATCGAATACGATATAATCGTTTCCGCAAGATTGCATTTTCGTGAATTTAAGTTTTAATTTTTCACTACGGAGCGCGTTAATATCTACAAGTTCGGTATTGTCTTCCGTAAAACGGCTTGCAATGATATCCGCCAAAGCGTT
>JAZNIR010000067.1:0-1605 GCA_045577595.1 Candidatus Scatosoma sp. | reverse complement strand
GGTGGTAGCGGTGTATCGGAAGAAGGCTTTAAAAAGGCGATAGAAAACGGTATACGCAAAATCAATTATTATTCGTATATGTCGAAAGCGGGATATATGGCGGCAAAGAGCGTGATGGAAAGCGGAAAAACGAATTATTTGCACGACGTAGAATACGCAGCGATGCAAGCAATGAAAGAAGACGTGAAAAAGGCGATTAAAGTATTTTCAAATATGTAACGTTAAATACCCGTTTGCAAAAAGCAAGCGGGTATTTTGCGCTTTTTTATGGTTGTGTTTTTATATAAATTGTGTTATAATAATGGCATAAAAACAAAAAACGGAGAATAACGAATGAAAAGAAAGTTAGTTGTGGCGACGGGTAACGCGCATAAGTTAAGGGAAATTGCGGAAATTTTCACCGATTTTGACGTGGTTTCGCAAAAACAAATGGGATTTGACGAAGACGTGGAAGAAACGGGCAACACCTTTCTTGAAAATGCGCTGATTAAGGCGCGCGCGGCAACGAAAGCGCTCGGTTGTATTTCGCTTGCAGACGACAGCGGTATTTGCGTGGACGCGCTTGACGGAGCGCCTGGAATATACAGCGCGCGATATTGCGGGCATCACGGCGACGACAAAAAGAACCGTGATTTACTGCTTGAAAATTTAAAAAACGAAACAAACCGTCGCGCGTATTTCGTTAGCGCGGTTGCGCTTGTGTATCCTGACGGAAACGAACTTACGGCGGAGGGAAAAACCTACGGCGAAATTTTACGTGAAGAAGTCGGCACGGGTGGATTTGGCTACGATTGCATTTTCAAAAACGACGATTTAGAAAAATCGTTCGGTTTAGCAACGGCGGAAGAGAAAAACGCTGTATCGCATAGATTTCGCGCTTTGCAAAAACTGCTCACGATTTGGCGCGAATACGAACAAAATGAGCAAAATGAGCAAAAATAGGAAAGAAAAATGAAGAAGTTACTCATTGTATCCGATACGCACGGCAATAAAAAGGAATTGGAAAAACTGTTGCCGTTGATTGCGGAAAACGATTATTTTATTCATCTTGGCGACGGGGCGTGGGACGTTCGTGCGCTATCCAAAGAATATCCCGATAAAATATATTCGTGCGTAGGAAATTGCGATTTGTTTATACCTTACGCCGACGAAGGAACGATAGACGTAGAAGGCGTACGCATTTTTTATACGCACGGACATAAATACGGGGTAAAAGACTCTTTGGACGCGTTGGCGTATAAAGCGAGAGAAAAAGATTGCGATATAGCCTTATACGGGCATACGCATATTCCTTTAATCAGCGAAATTGGTGGCGTTACGTTAATCAATCCCGGCACGTTAAAGCACCCGCTAAACGCCGGTGGGAGTTATGGTTATCTCGTAATTAACGGTAAAAAATTTACGCCTGTTATCGTAGGAGAAAGTTTTCATTAAGCAAGGTAAAAGCCTGTCGTTTTTCAAAACGACAGGCTTTTATATATAAATAAAATTTATAAAATAAATTGTTTTCAAACGCTTGCAATTTACGTAGAAAAGGGGTATAATAAAATTGCACGTTTAAGTTGCTCATTTTCAAAAAGAATTTGCAAACGACAATCCCTTAAT
>JAZNIR010000066.1:0-7657 GCA_045577595.1 Candidatus Scatosoma sp. | reverse complement strand
GTTTATATTTAAGGAGAAAATACAATGGAAAACCAATTAACGCCAAAACAAAAGGCAAGAATTAAGTATGAAATCGTGCATAAGGAAGAGCGTGAGCAAGCAACAAGGCAATTTAATACGAGGCTTCCTGTGAAAGAGCACGATGAAATAATGGCTTTCTTAAAACAAAAAAGAATTTCAAAAGTAGATTTGATTAGATTAGGATATCAAACGCTAATAAAAGAATTTGAAGAAAGCAAATAACAGCGGGACACATTATGTGCTTAATACACCCGTAATGTCGGGAATTAATAAGGAGAAAAATGATTGCATAGGGCATTCGTACTTATCTTTCCGTTAAAAGTGCGGATATCACCCTATAAAATAAAAAATAAGGAGAATTGAATTATAAGGAATTAAATTTAAGAGAAGAAAAATTAAATAATGAAGTGGAAAATCAAGGTTGCTACAAAGCCCAAAACGTGGAGAAAATCGACAAGTCAAAAATAAATATGGAGGTGTTAAATAAGATTATCGCGTTTAAGATGTTAGAGATTATGCGTGATAACGAAATGATTGACGAGCGAGAATACGCCAAAATCGAAAAGAAGCGTACTCAGTTTGGGGAAAATGTAGTAAAGCAAAATAAATTATTTAAAGGAGGCGATTTAACTTGATTGAAAACGGAATGGTAATGCCCACTAACGTTAATTTTAACAGGGCAAGGCAAAGAAGAGTGGTTTTCTACGGACGAGTAAGCACGGAACACGAAGCGCAATTATCGGCGTTAGAAAATCAAGTGCAATGGTACGACGACGTAGCGGATAGAAATCCTAATTGGTATGTTATTAAGAAATATATCGACGAAGGGATTACGGGAACGCAAGCGAAAAAGCGACCTGCATTTTTAAGGATGATACAAGACGCTAAACAAAAGAAGTTTGATTTAATCGTAACGAGAGAAGTGTGTAGATTTGCAAGAAACACGGTTGATACACTCGTAGTTACGAGAGAATTAAAAGAGTACGGCATCGAAGTCTATTTCGTAGAAGATAATATTTGGACGATGGACGGAGACGGCGAACTAAGGCTTACGATTATGGCAACGCTTGCGCAAGAAGAAAGTAGAAAAATTTCAGAGCGTGTCCGCGCAGGGCAAAAAATCAGTAGAGACAAAGGCGTTTTGTATGGAAGTGGTAATATTCTTGGTTATGATAGAGACAAGGCAAAAGGAACTTACGTAATCAACGAAGAACAAGCCGAGACGGTGCGTATGATTTACGATATGTATTCGGCAGGCAAAGGAATCTCGCAAATTCGTGATGAAATGATACGACGTAAAAGAAAAGATAGTTCGGGGTTAGTTAGATGGGAAAACGCAAAAGTTTCACGAGTACTACATAACTCAACCTATAAAGGCTATCCTGCGTACTTAAAATCACGAAGGAATAATTTCCTTGACCAAAAGATTATTATAAACCGTGACGAAGATACCTATCTTTACGTAAAAGGCGATTTTGAACCGATTATTTCCGAAGAACAGTGGGAACGTTGTAAACAGATAAGACTTCAACGCACAAGGTATAGCAAATTTCGCACGGAAAACGGGGAAGTTCTTCACAAAACGGGTATTCACGAAAGTGGCGACGTTTGGACGAAGAAATTAAAATGTAGATGCGGTTATAAAATGCGCAAAAACAAATGGCGCAAGAATAAAAACGGCGAAGTCATCTATGGATATAAATGCTATAACCAACTTAACTATGGTTCTAAGGATATTAGAATTGAAGCAGGGATTGACGATTCAAAAAGTTGTAATCTTAGAGAAATATGCGATTGGAAATTAGAAATGATGGCAAGGCATATTTTTGCAGGGTTATGGGGTAACAAGAAAGATATTCTAAATAACGTGTCGTCTTTATATCAAATCGGTGTGTTTCAAGAATATCAAAAAGCGGCGGAAATTAAGGCAACGGTTGATAAAGAGATAGCAAAGTTAGACGAAAAACTAAAACGCTTAACTCGTATGCGCTTGGAAGACGAAATCCCGAAAGAATCTTACTTAGAACTCAAAAAGGAAATTGAGCAAGAGAAAATCGAACTTATAAACAAAAGGCGTATTCTTGACGCGGGGATGGTTCCAAACGAAGACGGGGAAGAAGAGCCTGCTAAAAAGGTGGAAGACTTCTTGTTGTCGAAAATGGATTTTACCGAACACTACGTAGATAGAGAAGTGATTAAACAGTTCGTTCATACCATTGTTCCCGTAACGGAAACGTGCTTTAATTGGTATATGAATTTTGACTTAATTGACGTGCCAAACGATATGAAAAAGTTGGTATGGGAATTTACGATTGATTATAAATCGGCAAGGTCTTACCGAAAGGAAAAAGACGGTATGCTTAGACCAAATCAATGGCAAGATTTGACGGTAAAGGTGTTTATATAACATAAGAATGATAAGGGAAAAACTTAAAAAAAATTAAAACTGAATACAACCGCTACGGCGGATAAATATATGGATAATAGTATCGTGATAACAGCCTAATATTAAACGGGCAATTTGTCGCTAAGGGCAAAAGATAACGAGCACAAGCGAACATTAAAAATCCGAGAAAGTAAGATTTTGTAGGATAAGTGAAACAGTAAAATAAAAAAAGACCTTGTGGGACTTTACGCTTTACAAGGTCTTTTTTTGGCGCTTTCGGGATTAAACGATTTTTTTGATGGATATTATTGTGAAAATAAATAATTGAAATAGTAAAAAAATATTGACAACGTAAAAAATAAGTGATATACTATATATTACCATAAAAATTTTTTAAAAGGGGGATTGCCCCTTTATACCGTTGAGGGACGGTGTTAAAAAAGATTTATAAGGGAAGAAAAATTTATATTCTCGGAGGGATATATCTATGAAAAAGAAAGTAACTTTATTGGCAAGTTTGGCAATGTGCTTAACGATTGGCAGTGTGTACGCGTCGTGGGCGTATGCGACGGGCGACGTTGCGGAAACAAAGCACGAATCGGTGGTAGCGCTTTCGCAAGTAACAGGAAGTTCGGGCCCTAAAGGTACGATTTCCGTAACGGGCGGACGTATTATCGTCGACGACAAAAACAGCGACTTTATCGCGGATATGCAATACAATCCTTTGTATATTGAGTTCGCGCGTTCGGTAAACTCGGATATTCAGTCGATAACGATGCAAATGACGATTACCGTAACGAGCGGTACGTATAGCGTAGACGGAACCAATTATTATAATATTATTCAAATTAAAGATACTTTGGATGCTACGCCTGTCTCTACGGGTGAAGACGCGGATAAAGTTACCACAACGGAATACGTTGTAACGAGTCAATCGTTTGACCTTACGAATTCGTCTACGGCGGAATGGACGATTGCTGCTAACGTGTTTAGTGAATATTTTACGTTCTTTGAAGATAAAGCACTTTCTTTGCCTACTAAAGCGGATTACGACGCGTTTAACGCGGCATTGGAAAGCGTAACGGTTGTAATTTCCGTAACGGAAGCACCTGCCTCCAACTAATAGATACATAGAGAATGGAAATCGGCATAAGTTTGTGCTTGTGCCGATTTTTAGCCTTTGCAAAAAATGACGAAATACGATTTATATATTTTAACAATCACGCTGATTGTTTTCGTGAGTTTAACCGTATTTTTTTGCGTGTTAATCGGGGCGTATACGAGAAAGACGATACGTTTAATCGGGTACGGAGACGAAGACCAGCCGATATACGAAGAGTACTTAAAATCCCAACGCAAGCGGGAATCGAAATTTTTGGATATAATTAGCAAGATTATATCCACGATTCTTTGCGTCGTCGTGTTGGTGATTTTTGCGTTCTCCGTTATGGTTAAAGTGTGTGAAATGCGTGGTAAGAACGTGGGGACGGGCGTAAGAGTCGTTACGACTACTTCTATGGAAAGCAAAAACAAGGAAAACACCTATCTTACGGAATACGATTTGGGTAATCAAATTTCGGCGTTTGATTTAATCGTTACGCACGAATTGCCCAAAGAAGAAGATTTGAAACTGTACGATATCGTCGTGTACGAAGTGGACGGGGTGTTGCTGGTCCACCGTATCGTAGGGATTGAAGAGCGCAATCCCAAACACCCTACGGAAAGATGGTTTTTATTGCAAGGGGACGCCGTGCCTACGCCGGACAGATTCCCCGTAAAATACAGCCAAATGAAAGCCATTTATCGTGGCCAACACGTGCCGTTTGTCGGTAGTTTCGTATTGTTTTTACAATCGCCAGCGGGCTTGTTGTGCGTGTTGTTGTTTTTCGTTTGTATGATTGGCGTTCCCGTGTTGGAAAAACGTGTGGAAAAGGCGCGAAAGGCTCGTTTGGAAGTGCTGTTGGCGCAAAGAAAAGCGGGCGATTTGGACGGGCAAAAATCCAAGAAAACGACGGGACAAAACGCGGGGGTTTTGTTGGTGGGCGTGCCTGTGTACTGCAATTACGCAAAGTGCGAAGACTGCCAGCCGAATGATTGTAATCGGGCTTGTCCGCATAAATTCGGCAATTCGGACGAATATTTTAAGCTGTTGCACGAGCATCAAAAAAGGCTTAAATAAAAATAAAAGATAAAATATAAAAGGAGGTGGCGTTATGAAAAAGGCGACGTTAATGAAAACGGTTGCTATGCTTTCGAGCGCCACTTTGCTTTTCGGCGTGGGGAGCGTGTATGCGTCGTGGTCGTTTGCGATAGGCGACGTGCCGGAAGAAGTTAGTAATTTGGAAATTTCGTATTTCGAATGGGTTGGCGGGGAAGAACTGCCGACGACGGTCGGTTCGAACCATATAGCGTTTATTGAAAACATCATTAAGGGCGTCGACGGTTTGAATGCGGGCTCGAATTCGTATATCAATAAGCAAATCCGTGAGAGAAAAAACAATACCACGTTGTTTGGCATACCTGCGCCCAAAGATACGTTTGGGAGCACGGATTATTGGGATAAAGCGGGCACGAGTGAAACGTTTAACACCGATACGCAAAACGTTACCTTTTTGATGTATTTCCCCAATCCGTTTACCGACGAAAATAACGACGGTAAAGACGACGTGGACGAATCGGAAAGCGTACAATATTTATTTACCACTTCGGTAGATTTAGGGGAGGGCGGATATTCGGTTGGTAGTAATCGAGCGGATTTGAGCGTTCCTATCGGCGAATATATTTATATTATTTACCGTACGACGATTGTTAATTTGTACGGGACTTGGACTGCCACTGAAACGGAAATAGGATATGCGAAGTCTGCCTACTACGACAATAACTTGGCTGGCTCGTTGCTCAGCCAAATGCCGTCGTTTGATGCGACGTCGTGGGAGGCGGGAAAACGCGGAACGGGATTGGACGACGCCGTTTATTCGCACGTACATAAAACGATTTCTGCGGATTCGCTTGCGGCGGGCGTGCCGTCGGTGGACGGATATTTGACGACGGAACATATCGTGCATTCGCCCAAAGAAACGGTTTATTATCAATATACGCCTTCGACGTCGAAGAATTATACGATTGCGGTGAATACGTCGAAAGCGACGGCGATACTGAAATTGTACGATTCGACGGGCGCGGAAATACAAACGCAAACCGTAACGGAAAACGGCGTAACAAGGTTGACTTGGTACGGGAGAAAGGATACTAAATATTATTTCTCGTTATCGGGCGCGACCACGTTTAATTTCACGCTATATTAAAAAATAAAAACAAAACGCAAAGCAAAGCGGTAAAACCAATGCGGTTTTACCGCTTTTTTCGTTTATTTTTGCGTTATGAAAAGCGCGCGTTTACGCATACTGTTGCCGTGATTAAAAGGGGGTGCGCGGTGATGACGGGTAAGGAAGTAATGAAACGGGCGAATGCGTTGCGGGATAAGGCGGTGCAAGATAGACGGTTTTTGCATCAAAACGCCGAAGTGGGGTTTGATTTGGTAAAAACGAAAAAGTACGTGTGGCAAAGATTGACGGAAATGGGTTTTCAACCGAAAGACTGCGGAAAGGCGGGGATTGTCGCGTGCGTGGGTAAGGCGCGTAAGGGCAAAAAAGCCTTTTTATTGCGCGCGGATATGGACGCGTTGCCAATCAAAGAGAAAACGGGCGCGTCGTTTGCTTGTAAAACGGGGGCTATGCACGCGTGCGGACACGATTTGCATACGGCGATTTTGCTTTGCGCGGGCGGGATTTTAAAGGCGTTTGAAAAGGAACTTAACGGGGAAGTGAAATTGTTGTTTCAACCCGCCGAAGAAATTTTGCAAGGCGCGCGAAATGCAATAGAAAACGGTTGTTTGGAAAATCCTAACGTGGGTGGCGCGTTGGCGTTGCACGTGTTGACGGGCGTACCGTTGGAAGTGGGGCGGGTGATTGTGCCCGAGCGTGGGGTGCGCGCGCCGTCCGCCGATTATTTTAAAATCGAAGTGCGGGGGAAGAGTTGCCACGCGTCCGCTCCGCAAAACGGCGTGGACGCAACGGTGATTGCGGGGTATATTTTATCGGGATTACAAACGGTGATTGCGCGGGAAATTTCCGCAAATATTCCCGCCGTGTTGACGGTGGGAAAAATGTCGTCGGGGAGCGCGGGGAACGCGATTTCCGATTATGCCGAGCTTTGTGGCACGTTGCGGGCGTTTGACGAAGAGATGCGGGAGTTTATCAAAAAACGGTTGGCGGAAGTGGCGAGCGGGATTGCGCGCGCTTTTCGGGGCAAGGCAAAAACGGTGTTTGAAGGGGGTTGCCCGTCCCTTTTAAGCGATAAAGAAATTTGTCGAATAACGGCGGTTGCTTGTAAGGAATTATTGGGGGGAAAATCGGTGATTTCTACGGCGGATTTGGCAGGCGGAGAAGTACAAAAACGGAGCGGGGGAAGTGAAGATTTTGCGTATATCTCTCGCGCCGTGCCGTCGTGTATGCCGTCTATTTGCGCGGGGAGCGATAAGGACGGATTTACCTATCCGTTGCATCACCCGAAAACGGCGTTTGACGAACGGGCGTTGCCGATTGGCGCGGGGGTGCTTGCCTATACCGCAATCAAGTGGCTGGAAAGCTGATTTTTAAATGCCCGTTTGCGCATACGGCAAAATTCGACGCTCGGGTTTTGTCGAATACGCCCGTGTGGGGACAGGCGCATACGCGGGCGGGCGCATACGGCGTAGTTTTACGAAAAGCCCGTTTATTCGACAAAAACCGACGGGCGGGAAAATGCGCGCGCGGTGGGGGATTTGGGCGGAAAATATATGCGGTTATCCGCATACGGGCGGGGCAGGTATAAAACGAAAAGAAAAACACGCTTGCGTTTATCCGCAAGCGTGTTCGCTATAAATATTTATTTTTCGACAAAAATTTTAAAGGGAAAGATTGGGAAGCCCCGCCAAGCCCTTTTCGATTTCCGCGTCGGTGGGGATATAATCGGTCATTTTACCGTCGTTGTATTTGCCGTAGCTCATCATATCGAAATATCCCGTGCCCGTCAAGCCGAATACGATGGTTTTCGTTTCGCCCGTTTCCTTGCATTTTTTCGCTTCGTCAATGGCTACTTTGATGGCGTGGCTGGATTCGGGGGCGGGCAGTATGCCTTCAATCCGCGCAAAGTATTGCGCCGCTTCGAATACCGCCGTTTGCTCTACCGCGCGCGCTTCCATAAGTCCTT
>JAZNIR010000065.1:0-16655 GCA_045577595.1 Candidatus Scatosoma sp. | reverse complement strand
CGCCAAAGACAGTCAATCGTTTTTGACTGTCTTTTGACGAAAATTTTATTTTTTTTAATTAGTTTTTAGGTACGACTTTTACGCCGGGACCCATCGTGGAAGCGATAACGACGCTCTTTACGTATTGTCCCTTCGCCGCTGCAGGTTTCGCCTTAACGATAGCGTCCATAAGCGCGTTGAAGTTTTCTACAAGCTTATCTTTACCAAAGCTCTTCTTACCGATAGGGCAGTGAATAATAGCCGTTTTGTCAAGTCTGTATTCTACTTTACCAGCTTTTACTTCCTTGATAGCCTTTTCAACGTCCATCGTAACCGTACCGCTCTTGGGGTTAGGCATTAAGCCCTTAGGACCAAGCACACGACCGATTCTACCAACCATACCCATCATATCGGGCGTGGTGATAATAACGTCGAAGTCGAACCAGTTGTCGTTTTGAATTTTCGCAATCATTTCTTCTGCGCCTACGTAGTCTGCACCAGCTGCTGCCGCCGCGTCCGCTTTCGCACCCTTTGCGATAACCAAAACTCTCTTGGTTTTACCCGTACCGTTGGGAAGAACGAGTACGCCACGAACTTGTTGGTCTGCTTGGCGGGGGTCAACGCCCAAACGAACGTGCATTTCCACCGTTTCGTCGAACTTTGCCTTTGCCGTTTCAAGCAAAATAGCCACTGCTTCTTGCGCTTCGTATTGTTTGCTTAAATCAAATGCTTTTACGCTGTCTTGATATTTTTTTCCGTGTTTCATTTTTTAAATCCTCCTTGCGGTCGATGACGAGAGTTACTCTCTGCCGCATATCTCCCTTTTGATTAGTCCTCAACGGTAACGCCCATACTACGAGCGGTACCTGCCACCATACTCATTGCGCTTTCAAGCGAAGTGCAGTTTAAATCGGGCATCTTCATCTTCGCGATTTCTTCCACTTGCGCTTTCGTCAATTTGCCGACTTTTACGCTGTTGGGTTTCGCGCTTGCCGTTTCCAAACCAAGAGCTTTCTTGATAAGCACGGGTGCGGGGGGCGTCTTCAAAATGAACGTAAACGAACGGTCTTGATAAATCGTTACGACTACGGGAATAATGAGACCGGGTTTGTCTGCCGTTTTTGCATTGAATTCCTTCGTAAATCCGGGTAAGTTAATACCGAACGGGCCCAACGTAGAACCTACGGGGGGGGCAGGTGTCGCCTTACCGGCGGGAAGTTGCAATTTTACGACTGCTGTGATTTTCTTAGCCATAAATATTTTCTCCTATTGTGGTTTTGACAAAGTACCCTAAAATATTTGATACTTCTCCCACTTATTTAACGTAATAATTAGGCGAAATTCGCCTTGTCGACGAAAAAAATTATTCTTCGTCTTTCGGTTCGGGCAACGGCGCGTCAATCTTCTTGATTTGCACGTATTCCACTTCCACGTCCGTCGTTCTTCCAAACATCGTCGTAGAAATCTTTGCCTTTTGCGTTGCGTCGTTAAGTTCCTTAATCGAACCCAAGAATCCTTTCAAAGGACCGTCTTCCACCGATACGGTGTCGCCGATTTTAAACAATTCGTCGGATGCGATAGGCTCTAAACGCATTTTACGGATTTCTTCGGGTTTCATAGGAATCGGTCTGCCTTGCGGACCGCAAAAACCCGTTACGCCACGCGTACTCGTAACGTAATACCAAATTTGATTGGTATAAATCATTTTGATAAAAACGTAGCAAGGCAAAAGCTTTCTTTCCACTACTTTTCTCTTGCCGTTTTTTTCTTCAATCACTTGCTCCGTAGGGATTTTAAGGTCTACGATATAATCGCCGAGATTGTTGTTTTCAATCAACTTTTCAAGGCTGTCTTTCACCATCGCTTCGTATCCCGAGTAGGTGTGCAATATATACCATTTCGGTTGTTCGTTCATAGACATACTAATCCTCCTTACGCCTTAGAAATAAGTTTAAGGAGCCACGTTAAAAGTCTATCCACACCGGTAACGATTGCAAGGAAAGCGACGACGATTACGAGCACGACGCCCGTCGTCTTTAACACCGTCCCGAACTTCGGCCAAGTAACCCTTTTAAGTTCGGAAAACGTTTCTTTAAATTTCGCTCCTACACGGCGAAACCAATTAGGCTTTTTATTTTTCGTCTTTGTTGCGTTTGCCATTGTCTACCTCGTGCGCGAAAATGCCGTTTTGCAGTAGGTCTACCGCAAAAAACGCGCGTTTAATGATTATTTAGATTCTTTGTGTTCGGTATGTTTCTTGCAGAACGGGCAGTATTTGCTGATAACGATTCTGTCAGGGTCGTTCTTCTTGTTTTTCATACTGTCATAATTTCTGTGTTTGCATTCGGTACATTCGAACGTAATTTTGGCTCTTGCCGTTTTGGTTGCCATAATCAAAACTCCATACAAAAAAATTACACCCTCGTTCAGGCGCGTATATAGAGTTTATCATACTTTCCAAAGCTTGTCAATCTTTTTTTTGCCTTTTTTAAATTTTTTTTCAAATTTCCCTAAAATTTTTTTCAGCCGTAAAAAGAGAACGGAAAAAGGGGTGCGAAACCGCCCAAATCAAGGAACGACGGCTTTACACCCCCCACGCGCGCACGGGCTTTTTCGGTTTTTTTAAAATTTCCAATTCCCAAACCCGTTGTTTTTCCTATCGAAGAAATAGTTTTTATCAAAAAAAACTTCCGTCGTAAAAAAGCTTTGGCTGGTGCGGACGATTTCCGCCCACTCGAAGCGCACGAATTCAAGCTTTGGAGATAGATAATCGTTTTTCATAACCGTTCTTTTCCTTATACCTTATATATAATTACGCGCGTAATACGCGCCCGTTTTCTTTATCGAAAAACAGCTTTACATATATTGACGTTTTCCCTACGCGAACGGTTGGTTTTTTTGTCTTTTTTTTGCTTATTTTGTCTTTTAAAAAAAATAATAGCGGATTGACAAACGTCTTTCCGCTATTATTTTAATGATTTTAAGCAATTTTTTTCTTTTGGCTATTGTTAAGCATATTTTTTCTTTCATCTACCCATCTATTAATGGTAGATTGAGCCATTGCATAACTGATTATACCCAATCCGAAAAAACCCAAAAGCAAGTGCACTAAACCAGTTGAAGAATTGTCGTATGCTTCTATTTTTTTACCCATCATATAAAACCAATAAAATGGATAAATACCGAAAGTTATCAACGAAAACAACAACGCTTTTCCACCGCTCGCCGTACGAATTTTAGACAACTTGTTTGAATCGTTCGTTAAACAAACAAACCAATACAAGGTATAAAGTCCGCAAGTAATAATGGAAAATAAAATTGCCAATCCGATACTTCTCTTTTTTGCCATATTATCACCTCCTTAATTTAATTAAAATAATTTTGTACCACAATTCGAATTGCGTCGAAATGTTCTACCCACAACATTTAAAACACTAATTAAACTATCGAAACTATCCGCTGACGAATTACGGGCACGTTGTTCGTGTTCGTTTAAAAAAATATCGTTTATTTTCTTTTTTAAAGCCTCTTTTGAACAATCCCCCGAAAAAAGAAATCCACAAATCTTATCCCCATATATTTCCGCACAATCTAACATTTCTGAAATATAATCTTTAGAAAAATCCAAATGATTTTTTTTAAAATCGTTTGAAATGGACACGTCGATGTCAAGGATAGGCGTTTCCGAAACAAAACACCTCCTATTATCATAACGCGAATCAAAATGTAAGGCAATAATTAAGTCCAACGCAGATTCACCTGTAAATGTACGAGATAGATTTAAAAGCGGATAAATTGGAATATTATCAACAGCACCACCGTCTAACACCATTCGTCCTTTTTGAAACATAGGCATAAAATGCAAACCAGGAAAGTAAAGCGCCGCTTTCATGTATTTTTTCCATATTGGATTATATTCTTTATACAACCAGTAATAACGCGTAGAAAAAATAGGCAAATAGCAAATAGGAAAGCACATAGGTACTTGCAAAATATCTTTTGAAGATATAAAATCCCCCATAGCCCTACCAACCAAATCTTTACAAGCTACCTCACCAAACAATTGCAAAGGGCTTTTTATATCAATTCGTTTATATATCCATTCCAAAACGTCAACTTTATCTGCCGATAATGCATAAGCAGAAAATATACCCATACTTGCCCCACTAACAGCTACGATATCTTCACGTTGAACGTGTCGCAACAAGGCTTTTGCAAAACCGACTTGATATGCACATTTACTTAATCCCCCCGAAAATGCTATACCGATTCGCATTCCTCGTCTACATCCTCTTGCATATTCTTTTTTAAATAACCCAGCCCGTCTAACGCCATATCTTTTATAGATTTTACTTTACTTTTTGCTTTTTCAAATACACTTTTCAAAGTATGCGTCGTTGCCGCAAAAGAAGGAATTAGAAAATTGTCCAATTGTTGTAAATGCTCTTCTAAATTCTCTCTTGCTTTTACAAAATCCTCAACCGTTTTTGAAGCAAGCAATTTTTTAATAACTTTTATCGTATCACTCGCCAACACTACAATTTTTGCAAATTCTTTTTCCGTAACAAATAATCTAGATGATTTTAAGCGTTTTTCTTGACATACCGCAATTTTCTTTAAATACTGCAATATTTTTTTGTTATCGGTATACAATTGTACTAATAAGCTAATTTGATGTAATTTTTCTAAATTTTCCAACTTTATTTTGAACGTAACGTCAATGCCCGATTTTTCTTCTATGCTTTTCATCATTTTTCTCCTTTGTAATATTGATATTTTATATTATACATATTTTCAGTATGCATGTCAAGTATTTAATACTAAAAATATGCATATTTTTTTCTTACATATTGTAAAATATTATTATGGATAAAAAATTTGTACAGCAAAGATATGCTTCTATTCGTTTGGCACATAACCTTTCCGCACGAAAATTAAGTTTAGAACTTGGACAAAGCACCGAATACATTAACCAAATCGAAAGCGGAAAAAATCTCCCTTCTTTGGAAGGGCTCTTTAACTTTTGCGACTATTTTCAAATTAGTTTAGGCGAATTTTTCGAAGAAGAATTTACTTATCCTATAGAA
Source organism: Candidatus Scatosoma sp. (assembly GCA_045577595.1). GTDB lineage: Bacteria > Bacillota > Clostridia > Christensenellales > Borkfalkiaceae > Scatosoma. The sequence goes on along the minus strand of JAZNIR010000065.1, from coordinate 11,589 downwards.
TATAAAACGCTTATTAAAGAGCTGAATAAACTTGATAGTTTGGAATTAAAACAAATCATAGACCTATTATCTTTAATTAATTCCAAAAAATCTTAACTCTTCTACGCAAAAACGGCGTCTCTTCTGCTGAAGAAACGCCTATTTTTCATTATATATAATATATTGATATATTATTTCGCCTTGTAAATACGGCGGTTTTTAAATCAAACGATAATCTTTCGCCAATTTCTCAAACAGTGGCAACGCGCGCTGAATGGTTTCCGTTTTCACGCAGTACGCCACGCGCACCCACCCGTCGTAGCCGAAATCCGCGCCGTTGACAAGCAACAGTTCGTATCCTTTCGCCCTTTCGCAAAACGCCTTCGCGTCCGTTTCCGGCGCTTTGACGAACAAATAAAACGCGCCGTCGGGATATACGCAAGTAAATCCGCATTTCGTCAAGCCTTCGTACAACAAATCGCGGTTGCGTTTATACACCGCCAAATCCCCCGTCAAGCCGTCGCAAGCCGCCGCCACTCGTTGAAAAAGCGCAGGCGCGCACACAAACCCGAGCGCCCGTCCCGCTCCGCAAACGGCAAAATACAATTTACGGCTTTCTTGCGCTTTGGGGCTTACCGCGATATAACCCACCCGTTCGCCCGGAAGAGACAACGATTTGGAATAGGAATAGCAAACGAACGTATCGTCGTAATATTGCATAGGGCAAGGCACGACGGTTTTTTTATCGTACACGAGTTCGCGATACGGCTCGTCGGAAATCAAATAAATCGGCGCGCCGAATTCCGTCGATTTTTCCTTTAAAACCGAAGAAAGCGCCTTTATCGTATCTTCCCCGTACACAACCCCCGACGGATTGTTAGGCGAATTGATAAGCACCCCTTTCACTTTCGGCGAAAGCGCCTTTTTCAAAGCGTTAAAATCGGGTAACATCGTCTTTTCGTCCGACGGCAACACGACGAGTTTCGCCCCCACGTTTTCCACGAACACGCGGTATTCGGGGAAGAAGGGCGCAAACGTAATAATTTCGTCCCCTTCGTTGCAAATCGCTTTAAAGGTAATCGTAAGCGACGCCGCCGCACCGCACGTCATATACAAATCGTCCCCGCAAAGCGCCACGCCGAAACGGCGGACGTAATTTTCCGCAATCGCGTCCCGCACCGCTTTATCCCCTTGCGCGGACGTATAACCGTGCAACTGCACCGAATCCATCTCGTTCGTTAAACGGCGAATTTCTTCGTTTACCTTTGCGGGCGCGGGTACGGACGGGTTCCCGATAGAAAAATCAAACACGTTTTCCGCGCCGATTTCCCCCGCGCGTTTTTTTGCGTATTCGAAAATTTCCCGTATGGTGGAGCGCTTACTGCCAAGCGCGTACATTTTTTCGTTAATCATAATTCACTCTCTCGTCCTTGCATTTTTTACATTCGTCTTGATAGACGATTTTATCTTTTTCCGCTTTTAACGCCAAATAAAAATTCGCGCGCGCCGTTTGGTGATAGGGCACGACGAAAAACGTGCCGATTCCAAAACATAAAATTCCTACGATATACCACCCGATAAAGCTCAAATCTAATAAAAACAGTTGTTTTTTATATCCGTTCATCATCTCGCGACTTTGGCGCATACACTCAATCGCGCTATGCCCTTCCCCGCCGTGTTCTTGCGCGATAAAAAAGCTCATAGAATACGCGTACGATTTAACGACGCCAGGTACGATAAGCAATAATCCCCAAAGCGCCGTAAACGCGTTGACGATAAATCCGAGCAAAGCCGACTTCCCAAAACATTCTTTAAAACCGTGAAATACGTGGAAAATATCCCACTTTTTCCCCGTCGCGCAAGATAAAGTCGTCCGCGCCATACCGTACGAAAAAGTACCCGTTAAAACGAACGCTATCATCGTCCCGAACCCGACGAGCGCAATCGACAAAAAAACGTCTAACAACGGAAAAATAGCACAAACGACTAACATCGTCATCCATTTATTTTTAAACACGCTTCCGCCGAGTTGCTCGCGTGCGTTTTTTCGTAAAAGGCTGTTGCTTACCATCGAGATTTTCCTTTCGTAGCTTTTATGATTTCTTTTTTCATTATAACATTTTCTTGCCGTTTTGTAAACGCTTTTTCCGTCGTTTATAAAAATTCCCCTTTCCCGCCCGTCGTTTTCCCGATTTTTCGCCTTTTTACGCAACCCGCGCCCAAAGAAATTCCTACGCTCCCTTGACAAAAACGCAAAAAAAGGGTATAATAAATACAGAATACCTTTGGCGAGGTGCGCTATGCCTTATAAACCTTATAAAATTTTCGAATACGACCCACTGTTAATCCCGTTTGCAGACGATATTCAACTGCGAATGAATAATTACGCGCGTAAAAAACGGGAACTCGTAGGCGACGACGGCTCGCTCACCGATTTTGCCAACGGACACGAATATTTCGGTTTTCATAAAACGGAAAACGGCTGGTATTACCGTGAAACCGCTCCGTCCGCCGACGCGGTGTATTTAACGGGCGATTTCAACGGCTGGAATTTTACTTCCCACCCCTTACGGCGTTTGGAAAACGGCGCTTGGGAACTGTTTTTAGACGGCAAAAATACGCTGTATAACGGTTGCCACGTAAAAGCGGTGATAAAAAAAGGCGAACGGTTGCTTTTGCGTATCCCCCTTTACGCCCGTCGGGTGGAGCAAGACAAGCAAAACGCAAGTTGGTGCGCCGTCATTACGGACGAACCGCAATATATTTGGAAAAACAACCGTTTTACGCCGAATAAAAACTTGTTTATTTACGAATGCCATATCGGTATGGCGCAAGAAACGGAAACGATTGGCTCGTACGACGAATTCCGCGAAAAAATATTACCCCGCGTAAAACGAGCGGGATATAACGTTATACAAATTATGGCGATTATGGAACACCCGTACTACGGCTCGTTCGGTTATCAAGTGTCGTCTTTTTTCGCGTCGTCGTCCAAATACGGCACGATAGGCGGCTTAAAACGGCTTATCGACGAAGCGCACGGATTGGGAATCGCCGTCCTTTTGGACGTGGTACATTCCCACGCCGTTAAAAACACCGAAGAAGGCATCAACGAATTCGACGGCACGACGTATCAATTTTTCCACGACGGCGAACGGGGCAACCACCCCGCTTGGGGCACGAAACTGTTCAACTACGATAAAAACGACGTTTTGCATTTCTTGCTTTCCAACGTGAAATATTGGCTGGACGAATTCCGTTTCGACGGGTTCCGTTTCGACGGCGTAACGTCTATGATTTATCATAATCACGGGCTGGGCGAAGCTTTCACCGATTATTCCAAATATTTCTCGCTAAACACCGACACCGAAGCGATTACCTATTTACAACTTGCCAACGAACTGATTAAAGAAATCAATCCAAACGCCGTTACGATTGCGGAAGATATGTCCGCTATGCCCGGAATGTGCTTGCCTATTCAAGACGGGGGCGTCGGCTTTGATTACCGCCTTGCTATGGGCATACCCGACCTTTGGATAAAACTCATTAAAGACGTCAAGGACGAAGATTGGAATTTGTGGCATATTTGGCACGAGCTCACTTCCCGCCGTCCCGCCGAAAAATATATCGCTTACGCCGAATCGCACGACCAAGCGCTCGTCGGGGATAAAACGATTATTTTCCGACTTTGCGACAGCGCTATGTACAGCGATATGAACAAGGACAGCCAAAGCGTGGTGATTGAACGGGGAATTGCGCTCCATAAGCTGATTCGTCTTATCACCCTTTCGCTCGGCGGAGAAGGTTATTTAAACTTTATGGGCAACGAATTCGGACACCCCGAATGGATAGATTTCCCCCGCGAAGGAAACGGTTGGAGCCATTTTTACTGCCGTCGGCAGTGGTCGCTTGCGGATAACCCCTTTTTAAGATACGGCGATTTGCTCCGTTTCGACAAAGACATGGTAGCGTTTGCGGGGCAAAAAAAGCTGTTTGACAGTCCGCCGAAATGTTTGTTTATCGACAACGAGAAGAAAATTTTAGTCTACGAGCGGAAAGGCGTCATTTTTGCGTTTAATTTCCACCCCACTTGGTCGCAAGAGAGTTATTTCTTGCCGATTGGAAAGAAAGGGAAGTATATCGCAAGCTTATCGACGGACGATGGAGCGTTCGGTGGGTTTAACCGCATTTCCAAAACGCAAGTTTATCCATCGACGAAAGCGGAAAACGGCGCAATCGGATTTTCGGTATATCTCCCTGCCCGCACCGCCGTTTGCTTTACGAAAACGACGAAATAAAAAACAAAATTTTATAAAAAGAGAGCCTATTCCGTAGGCTCTCTTTTTACGCGCGCAAAATGTTTATATTCCAAACGCCACAATTCCCAATACGCCTGATAAAATAATCAGCAAAATCGGAGAAATTCCTTTCTTTTTCCATTTGCCGTAGCCAAACGCCAACGCGAAAATCAAAACGAAAATACATACGGATTTCCAATCCCACGAAAACGCGTCGCCAAATTTTTTCACTTGAAACGCCACGTTTAAAAACATCGTGAAAGCGGTTGCCAAAATCATACCTATTATGGCGGGACGAATACCGCCAAGCGTCGCTTTTACACCCGCATATTTTAAAAGTTTGGTAAATATAGCCGCAATCAAAAGAATTACAATAAAAGAAGGCAACACCACGCCGAGCGTAGCCAACAACGCGCCGAAAAAACCACCTTGCGACGAGCCGACAAACGTTGCCATATTAACAGCAATCGGGCCAGGCGTAGATTCCGACACGGCAATAAAATTAAGAAGTTCTTCTTCCGTCAACCACGCGTTGGCAAGGCAATCTTCCCTGATTAAAGATATCATACCGTATCCACCGCCAAACGACACCGCGCCGATTTTTAAAAAGGTTAAAAACAATTTCCAATAAATCATTTTTCCACCCCGTCTTCAGGCGCATTTTTCTTGCCTTTTATATACCCTATCGCATAAATCAACAAACCGAAACTTCCGCTTATCAAGATATAAAAAACAGACGAAAAATTGACGGCAAAAAGGTCAAAAATTACCATACAAACAAACGTTATCAACGTTACGCTGACGGTAAAGGGGTTTTTCTTTATCTTTTTAAGCATTTTTAATCCGGCGGACAAAATCAAAAACACGATACAAATTTGAATACCTTTAAACGCAGACGCCACCCAAGTAATTTCTAAAAAGCGATTAAAAAACAAGGAAATTAAATAAATAATCGTAAACGACGGAATTACCATACCCAGCGTTGCGAATACCGCGCCCAAAACACCGCTTTTTTTAAAGCCGATATACGTCGCGCAATTAATCGCAATCGGTCCTGGCGTAGATTCGGCAATTGCCACTAAATCCAAAAATTCTTCGTGGTCGAGCCATTTTTTATTACTTACAAATTCGTTTTCCAAAAGGCTTATCATGGCATATCCGCCACCGAACGTAAACAATCCGATTTTTAGCATAGATATAAATAACAGCCATAAATTTTTTACTTTATTCATAATCATTTACTCTTTTTTTTCTTATTATATCATAATCCCGTCCAAACGGCAAGTTTATTAACCGTTTTACGCACGTTTCAATAAAAAATCGACATCTTTTTGCTCGCTCGCGTGAACCCCTGTGCATACAGCGTTTCCGCGAAACCTATTTCCACCAAACGAAAAAAACAGGATTTTGACGATAATTTTTCGTTCAAAACCCTGCTTGTGTTTTATTTATTTTCCTTTGCGGTGTTGATTGACGCAATTAAAAGCCGTCGAACCGTTCCGCAAGAATTATATATTTCTTTTATCTCGTCTGGCGTTGTTAAATTTGCTTTTATAAACAATTCCAGCCAATATTCCGTTTCAAAACACTCTTTCAATGCAATTTGTAATTTTGCGATAAAATCGGCTTTTCCGTGCGCGTAATTCGCTTCACGAATATTCGCGCCGATAGAAGTCGCACTACGTTCCAACTGATTAACAAGCGAATAATGACCTTTTATCTTTTCGCAAAACTCAATAGCATTTACGGCTAATTCCATTGATAAATCTACTAATTTATTCTCTTTCATTTATACACCTCATATTCAGTTTAGCATATTCAATGAAATATTGCAAGCAATATGAAATAATTAAAGAATTATGAAATTTTTGCTTTGCAAAAATGATATAAAATTTATGCCACCATATACGAAGTATATTTCATATCCGTAGGATATTTCATAATTCTATTATTTCACTTATGCCATTAGGCATAAATTTCATTGGAAAGAGCCGTGATTTTGTATCAAAATCACGGCTCTTTCCTGGTGGAGACAAAGGGACTTGAACCCCTGACCTCTCGCATGTGAAGCGAGCGCTCTAACCAACTGAGACTATGCCTCCAAGTCAAGTTGTACGCTCATTATATCACCGCGAGAAAAAAATGTCAATCGGTTTTTAGGGCTATTTCCCGCCAATTTTTTATTTTTTGAAAACTTTTCTTATTCGTATTCGCCAAAGCTCCGCCTACTTTCGAATTCTCCGCTCATAAAAAGCGGTTTTGGAGAATGTCCGCACGCGTTATCGTCCATAGACGGCTTTCCACACGGTTTTTTTTGCGCGCCAATGCTTACCAGTACGACGTCTTCCCCGATTTTTACGATATTCTTCAAATCAATAAACACGCCGTTTCTTTTAAAGCCGAAGCTCCGCCCGTTTGGCGCGACGATTCCAAGCCACCGATTCTCGGGATAGCAAAATACCAAATCGCAAACTTTTCCCAACTTCCGTCCGTCTTGCGTATTTACGACTTCTTTTGCGCGCAACTCGGAAAAACTCAATTCCATAACGCCACCGCCTTATATTTTTGCTGTCCCTATCAATATATGCGCGCCAATTAAAAAAGTTGCCTATTTACGCTTCATACGCGCTCCCACGCCCGTTTTGCGCATAAAAAAAGCGCACCGCTATTTTAGCCGTACGCTTTTTTATTCCTTTTACGCCATATTGAAAAACGCTTTTTCGCCCGAAAGCAAGTTTTCGTCCAATACGTATTCGCCGTTCTTTTTCACAATCCCAAAACCGCACTCTTTCGCCGTTTCGTACAAATCTTCCCCGTCGTAACCGACGAATTTATCCGCCGTATCTTCCAAAATCCTTTTGGCTTCGGGAGTAAATCGCGAAGTCGTGATAAAGATACCCCGACAGTGTTGTTTACCGTCTTTTGCTTGCCGACAAACGCACGCGCCGATAAATTGTTGCAACAACGTTTCGCCAACCACCCACAGTTTTTCGTCCCCTTTGCTCGGGTCCCAATTTTTCGCCTGTATGTAGATGGTTTCTCTAAATCCAAGCCTATCCGTAACTTCTATTTCCCCGTCAATGCCACCGTCGCGGTCGCCTGCGGACACTTTTAAACTTTCCAATCTTCTGCCGTTCATTCTCGAATATTTTTCCAACAAATACACCGAATAATATTCGAAATATTCCCCGCCAAGCTTGTGCAATTTTTTCAAAAACGCGTCTTTCAAGCGCTCGTCCGCCGTCATCGTTCGCGCCGTCTTTTTCGGCGTTTCCGTCCGTTTCGTCGGTTGTTTTTTTGCGTTTTGCGCCGTCTTTTTCTCTTCGCTTTTTTGCGTAGCCTTTTCCACCGTCAAAGCGTTTTCCACCACCGTTTTTTGCGGTTTTTCTTGTGTTTTTATCGGCTTGTTTTCTTTCTTTTCTTCTTTTTCCGCCGGTTGCTCTTGCTTGTTCGCGCCTTGTTTTTCCGCCTTTTTCAAACCGTTTGCCCCGCCTAATAAAAAGCTGATATCCATCACCGACGGCAACGTACTTATCGGCGTTTTTTCCGTCGCCTTTTCTTCAACTTTTTCTTCCGGCACTTCTTCCGCTTTGCTTTCAACGGGCGGTTGCAGTTCCTTTATTTCTTCCTGTTTTTCTTCGATTGGTTGTTCTTGCATAGGCGGATTTTCCACCGTCGCCTTTTTCTTGGAAACGCGTTTTTTAGCGGGCTTTTTTTCTTCTACAACCGCCGTTTCCACCGTTGCCACCGTTTCGGCTTTTTCGGTTTTTTCTTCCGTCGTTTCCTTTTTCTTGGAAGCGCGCTTTTTCGTCGGTTTCTTTTCTTCCGCAACGGGCGCAGGCGTTTCTTCCGCTTTTCCGTCTTGTTTTTCTTCCGTTTTCTTGGCGGTTTTCTTTGCTTTCGCCGTCGCCGTATTTTTTTTCTTTTCCACGACTTCATTCGCCGTTTCTACGGTGGAAACGCCTTTCAACGCATATATACCCTCGTCAAACGACACTTCGTTTTCCTTTTTCATCACGTCGAGCACCGAGCCTACCCGCCCTTTTACGTCGTTTACGTTGTCCGTTTCTTCCCCTTTAAAGCGTTGGGAATACACCTTTGCCGCGTCGTCAATCAATTCCCCCGCTTTATAATTTTTTTGCTGTAACAATTCGCGGATAATGCCTTTCACCGCGTCTCTTTTTTCAGCGCGCGTAACCACTACGCCGTTTTCTTTCGTTTTAAGTTCTTGTTCCATATTTCTTTTCCTATTTCTTAAATTTTCTTATTCTTTTTCGTCCGTCATTCGTATCACTTCGCCCAAATTATCAAACTTCCCTTCCGTCTTTTCGGTTAAAAAGGCTTTTAAAAGGCGTAACGCACGCTTTTTCCCGCCCTGCAATTTCTCTTCGTCAAAGGTAAGCCCCGCGCACTTGCGCAAAACGTGATAGGTGCAAACGCTCACCCGCTCGCCCCCGCCAAGCCGTTCAAACGGCGCAAACTGCCCGTCCGAAAAATCAAAACAAAGGCGTGTACATTCTTCCCCGTCGCAATCTTCCAAATACCCCAAATCCAACGGATATCCGCTTTCTCGTAAGGCAACGAGCAAGAAAGAAATCAACGTTTCCGCTTCGTTTTCTTCCGCCAAGCAAAGCCCTTTTAAACACTCGATAAAGGCGATAAACAGCCCTTCGTACCGTTCGTTTTCCACTGAAAGTTCTTTGCAAACTTCCGCCGCCGCGCAACCTGCGTAAAAGCGGTTGAAATCGGCACGCAGTTCAAAAAAGCTCTCGTGCAGATAGGCGTTGGTAACCGTGTAACGCCCCGCCTTTTCCGCCAACACGTACTCGGCAAAACAAAAAGGTTGCGCGGAAAACGCAAGTTTCGCTTTCGGTTTTTTCACCCCTTTGATGCAGGCGGTAATCTTCCCAAGCGAGGGCGAAAATAAAGTTAACAACTTGTCGTTGTCTTTATAATCTATCGCTTGCAACACCACCGCTTCCGTTTTAACTTCCATTCCGCGCCTATCCTTTTGTAAATTCGCCTTATCCCTGCCCCCCGCAAATCACTTTTTTCGCATCAATTCGTGGTAGAGCATATAATAACTGACGTTCCCCGTCTTTTGAAACAATTCCCACGCAAGCTTGCTTGCGCCGTTTTCTTCGCGATTTCGCATATCCGTATCCCCCCACCCGTATTTTGCGGAAAATTTCGGGGATTTATACGGCGAAAATTAGGCGGATTATTTCAAATCTTCATAGCCGTATTCGCGCAATAAATTCGGCTTGTCCCGCCAATCTTCTTTCACTTTCACGTACGTCGTTAAAAACACTTTCGCGCCGAGAAACTTTTCCATATCTTGCCGAGCAAACGACGAAACTTCCTTAATCGCCTTGCCTTGTTTACCAATCAAAATCGCCTTATGATTTGCCCGTTCGCATACGATATCGAGATTGATTTCGTACACGCCGTTGTCGTTTAACGCAAACGTGTTAATCACGATAGCAATCCCGTGCGGAATTTCCTTATCGAACTTCAACAAAATCTTTTCCCGCATAATTTCGGAAATCATAAAACGCTCGCTTTTATCCGATACGATATCTTCTTCAAACACTTTTTCGCCAATCGGCATCGCGTTTGCCAAAAATTCTTTCAACGCTTGCACGTTTTTTCCCTTTCTCGCCGAAACGGGAAATACGTCCAAATCCAATCCCGCGTCGGAAATTTTCGCCATATCCAGCGGTATGTTTTCTTTGGGCATAATGTCGATTTTCGTATAAGCTACCGCCATCGGTACGCCGAGTTCTTTGTATTTTTTTATCAAATCGAACTCTTCTTCGCGTATCCCCTCGTGCCCGTCCAAAACGTATAAAATAAAGTCCACCGATTTCGCGCTGGTGTCCGTCGTACGCATCATCATATCGGTAAGCGCGTTTCTCGCCCTATAAATTCCCGGCGTATCCACGAAAACGATTTGATAATCCTTTTCCGTCAAAACCCCGAGTATTCTGTCCCGCGTCGTTTGGGGCTTGGGCGATACAATCGACACCTTTTCCCCCACGAGCACGTTGATAAGGGTGCTCTTCCCCGCATTCGCTCTGCCGATTACGGCAACGTATCCGCTTCTCATTTACAAACTCCTTTTTGCCTTTCTTACTTTCTCAAAATCCCAAGCTTTCCTAAAACGAGCTCTTCCTTTTCCCGCATTTCCGCCTTTTCTTCGTCCGTCATATGGTCGTAGCCAAGACAGTGCATCACGCCGTGCACGATTAAATAATGCAATTCCCGCTCCATCGAATGTCCGTATTCTTCCGCTTGTTCGCGCGCCCGCTCTACACAAACGGCAATCGAGCCGACAAACAAATTCCCGTTTTCGTCCACGTCCAAAGGGAAATCCTTTTTGCGCAACGTTTTTCCTTTTACGTTATCCAGCGCGGGATAACTCAACACGTCGGTAACCTTGTCCACCCCACGCGTTTCCCCGTTTAAACGGCGGATTTCCTGTTCGCTTACAAAACAAACTTCTACGGCAAGCGGAATATCCGACGCCGTTACGCCTAAAAGCGCCTTTTCCAAAGCGCGCGCTTTTGCGCAAGGAAAAATTTCTTCGTCGTCGCAATAAATTTGAAATTCCCCGCTCATACGTCGTCTCGCTTTCCGCCCGTTTTCGAACGGTATTTAATGCTTGGATATTGAATACGGTGATGATACACGCCCGAAAGGGTGTTGACGAGCGCCATACGGATTTTCGTTAAATCCGCCATCGTAATATCGCATTCGGCAAACTGTTCCAAATCCATACGCTCTTCGATAATTCCGCGAATCGCCCGTTCGGTTTCTTCGGGCGTACGCGCGTTCACCGCCCGCACCGCCGCTTCGCTGGCGTCGCAAATCATTATAATCGCCGACAACTTACTTTGCGGTTTCGGCCCCATATACGAATAGTCTTCGATATTCAATTCCCCGTCGGTAAGTTTCAACGCCTTTGCATAGAAATACCGTATCGGCAACGTGCCGTGATGTTCCACCGCCACGTCCGCCAAAAATTCAGGCAAATGATGATTGCGGATAAGCGCGTACCCGTCTTTTGCGTGCGAACGGATAATATCCGCCGAAAGTTCGGGGGTGAGCTCGTCGTGTAAGTTATAATCCCCTTGATTTTCCGTGAAATGTTCGGGGCAGTGCAATTTCCCGACGTCGTGATAAAGCGCCGCCGCGCGGGCAAGGTCTACGTTTTCCCCAATCGCCGCCGCGCTGGCTTCGGCAAGTTGCGACACCATAACCGAATGAAGTCGGATCGGAGCCATGTCGTTCTGTGAGCCAAGGAGTTGAT
>JAZNIR010000064.1:0-3155 GCA_045577595.1 Candidatus Scatosoma sp. | reverse complement strand
CCCCGTAGCTTATTTGTTGAATATCATTTTCTTTGCAACGTTCTATTACGTATTTTCCGTAAAAGCAAGTAAGAAACAATAAATAACCGAATAAAAATTAAGCTTTGCGGAAATTCCAAAGCGGAATTTTTATTCGGTTATTTATTGTTTCTTACTTGCTTTTACGGAAAATACGTAATAGAACGTTGCAAAGAAAATGATATTCAACAAATAAGCTACGGGGATAATCACGTAAGAAAGCAATTGCGAGGGGACGGAAATTTGCGCTTTGCAATATACGGCAATCATCGTTACGATAATCACGGCAATCACGAATACGATAGAAGTCGTCGCTACGTAAGTTGCGTGTTTTTTCCGTCTTGCGCGCGGTCTGTACCCGATTGCGTACATAATCGCACAAACGATAAATTGTGTAAAGCCGAACGCAAATCCGACGGCGGGATAGACGGCGGGAACGCCGAGATAACCGCGCGTAAAATATACGAATAAGCTTTCAAAAGCGATAATACAAAAGATGATAAACGCCGATTTAAACAAAGTTAATCCCACGTTGTAACAACCGTTTGTATTCGTCGGCGCATTTCGCTGGGCGGAAACGGCTTGCGTTTGCGCTACACTTGCGTTCATACTTCCCGCCGTGTGCAATTTAATACCTTCCGTTTGCGCTCTTTCCCGTAAATCGCCAAAGTTCATCGTGGATGGATTGGTGAAAGGGGATTGCGGAGCTTGTTGGTTGTAATAAGCGGAATTGTTTTGCGCGTACGCATATTCGGCGTTGTTTTGATAAAAGGCGTTTTGCCGATTTTGTAAATCGCGATAAGCGTTGTTTAATGCGTTTTCACGGTGGGAAATATCCAATTCCCGTTCTTGTATTTCACGCATTTTTTGTTGTAATTTTTCCGCGTCTTCGCTCACTTTTTGTTGGGATTCTTGTAAAACGCGTTCCGCTTCTTCTTTTTTGCGGTTAAAATCGTTCTTTTCCGTTTCAAAAGTCAACTTGTTTTGTTCGAAAAGATTGCGTTGTTCTTCGTATAAGCGTTCCTTTTCGCGTAAAGCGGTGCGTTCCGCTTCAAATTTTTCCAAATTTTCGTTGAAAATCTTTGCTTGCGCGTTGTAAGTGCTTAATTTATCCGCATAATCGAACTGTTGCGCGGAAAGGGTATTTTTCTTCGTGATAAAGTCTAATTGTTGTTGATTATAAGCCGATTGACGGGCGGAAAGCTCTTTTTGTTGTTGTTCAAGCGCAAGCAATTCGTTTTGCAGTTTTTGATTGCCACGCATCAATTCGCTTTCCCGCTTTTCCAAATCGTCCAGTTGCCGTTGCATTTCGTCCGAATTGGTGTTGTTTTCCGATTGTTTTTCATTTACCAACCGTTGTTTTTCTTCCAAAGCGTATTCTCTTTGGGTGAGTTCGTACGTTTTTTTATCAATTTCAGCGCGTTGAGAATGCAGGCTGTCTTGCAAAGCGTTTAATGCGTCGTGCGATTTTTGTAAATCGGCTTTGGCTTGTTCCAAATTGTCGTATTCGGCGCGTAAAGTATCCCGTTCTACTTCCAAAGTAGCGAGTTTGTTTTTTAATTCTTCTCTTTCCGCGTCTAAACTTTCTTGTAAAGACGAATTGTCGGTGGTGGAGCGTTGAATTTCTTCCGCTTGCGCGATTAAAGCGTTTTCCTTATCGGCAAGTTCTTTTTCTTTGGCAACTAACGCGTCTTTTTGTTGCTCGATTTGCGCTTGTTGCGCGCGAATTTCCAAATCTTTATTGTAAAATTCCGTCGATTTGTTTTCGTATTCGGATTTTAAAGAAGAGATGGTGGATTCTTGCGTGGAAACGGTTGTTTGTAACGCCGTTATAAGCGATTTCTTTTCTTCTATATCCGCGCGCATATCGGCAATTTCCGTTTCTTTTACTTGCAACTGCATTTCTTTGGCTTGGATTTCCGTTTCCTTTTCAAGTAAAGCGTTTTCCTTTTCTTCCAAAGTTTTTGCTTGCAATTCCATCTTTTCTTTCCATTCTTTCACGTCGCTTTTTTGCGAAGAAAGATTGCTCGATTGCGTGGAGAGCAAAGCGCGTTCCCGCTGTAATTCGTTTTTTAACGCGTTTAACGCTTTTCTCTCTTCTTCCATAGCGTTTTCACGGTTTGCAAGCGATTTTTTCAAATCGGTAAGTTCTTTTTGTTGCTCGGTAATGAAAGAAAAATCGTAATGTGCTTGTCCGTCGGAAATCAAGCTGTCGATAATCGTACGGGAAAATTCCCACTCGGACAAATTCTTTTCGGTGATTTGTTTGCCCGCGTCGGTAAGGGAGAAATATTTTCTTCTGCCACCGTTGGAATAATCGCCGTAATACGATTCTACGTATTGCAAACTTTCCAAACGTTTTAACGCGCTGTAAAGGGTGGGCTCTTTCATAGTATATAACCCGCCACTTTTCTTCTTGATTTCGCTGATAATGTCGTATCCGTATTTATCGCCGTCGTACAGGCAACGCAAAATAATCGTGTTGATGTGTCCGCGAATTAAATCGGAATGTATGCCGACGCTTTGTTCCGCGCCACCCGTTAAGGTGTTTTCCGTTTCGGGGATTTGTTCGTTCATACCGCTCTCCTTTGTTTTTTAATAACTATGTATGACACATAGAGCACTTAAAAATCCAGTTTTTACCGTGTATATAAGTATTATATCACAAATAGTTTATTAAGTCAATAAAAATACGTAAAAAAACGGCTGTATATGCTTAAAATTAAGGGTTTTTAATCAAAAAAAGCCAAACGGAAAGTTGACATATTTTGCGAAAAAAGGTATAATAGTCGTATGGAAAAATATCAACACAATCAAACGTTTAAAATTAAATACTGCGACGTGGATTTCAAAGACGAGTTAAAACCGTCCGTCGCGCTTGCTTTAATGGAAGAAGTGGCGTGTTCGAGCGCGGATGAATTGGGCTTTGGATACGCGTTCGTAAAACCGCGCGGATACGCGTTTATGGTTACGGGCATTAGCTTGGAATTTATCGAGCCGATTCGTTTGGGAGAAGAAATTACGGTGCGTACTTGGCCGAACCCGCCTTCTTACGTTGTGTAAGTCGGAGGCCAAGCGGTCTTAGGAAGACAATGTCATAAATCAACTCCTTGGCTCACAGAACGACATGGCTACGA
>JAZNIR010000063.1:0-13206 GCA_045577595.1 Candidatus Scatosoma sp. | reverse complement strand
GGTTATCGTTACGCACGAAATGGGCTTTGCCAAAGAAGTGGCAAACCGCGTGATTTTTATGAACGACGGCGTTATCAAAGAAGAAAACCCGCCTACGGAATTTTTCGGAAATCCCAAAGACGAGCGTTTGAAAGAATTTTTATCCAAAGTTTTATAAAAAAATCAACGGGACTGTTTCAAACAGCCCCGTTTTTATTTGCGTTTTATATAAGGAGATTTCTCGCCGTTGGCTCGAAATGACAGTGGTGGGCGTAGATACGAGCAAGACAAGGCGCGCGAGCATTTTCGACGGGACGCGTACTTGAAGTACGCGAGCGAGAAAAGCACAGCGCAACGCTGTATTGCGACGTATATACGCCTTTTTTTATTCGAGCTCGAAAGCGCCCGTATATAATTGATAATACGTGCCTTTTTGGGCAATCAACTGTTCGTGCGTGCCCCGTTCGATAATTCTGCCCTTTTCGAGCACCATAATCGCGTCGGAATTGCGGACGGTGGAAAGACGGTGGGCGATAACGAATACCGTTCTGCCTTTCATTAATTTATCCATACCCCCTTGCACGAGCGCTTCGGTGCGCGTGTCGATAGACGACGTGGCTTCGTCGAGTATCATTACGGGCGGGTCGGCAACGGCGGCGCGCGCGATAGAAATAAGTTGGCGTTGCCCTTGCGAAAGGTTTGCGCCGTTGCCCGTGAGCATCGTGTTATACCCGTCGGGAAGTCGACGAATAAAATCGTCCGCATTGGCAAGTTTCGCCGCTTGCATACATTCTTCGTCCGTTGCGTCCAATCGTCCGTAACGGATATTTTCCATCACCGTACCCGTGAATAAATTGGTGTCTTGCAATACGATACCAAGCGAACGGCGTAAATCGTCCTTTTTGATTTTGTTGACGTTGATGCCGTCGTAGCGGATTTTGCCGTCTTCAATATCGTAGAAACGGTTGATAAGGTTGGTAATCGTGGTTTTGCCCGCGCCCGTCGCGCCGACGAACGCTATTTTTTGACCGGGCTTTGCGTACAACGAAACGTCGGAAAGCACTTGTTTTTCGGGTACGTACGAGAAATCGACGTTATCCATAACGATATTCCCCGCCAACTTGGTGTACGTCGTCGTGCCGTCCGCTTTGTGATAATGTTTCCAAGCCCATACGCCCGTGCGTTCGTCCGTTTCCGTAAGGTTGCCGTCCGCGTCTTCTTTCGCATTGACGAGCGTTACGTACCCTTCGTCCGTTTCCGCGCTTTCGTCCATCAAGGTAAACACACGGCTTGCGCCCGCCAAACCCATCGCTATCATCGACACTTGGTGGGACATTTCGTTTACCGCTTGCGTCGAGCGTTTGGACATACCGAGAAAGGGTATTACCGCGCCGAGCGTGATTGCGCCAACGCCCGTAAATACGTTGGATAAGTTGGGGTTGGGCGCGCCCGTCGTAAGCAACAATCCCCCGCAAATAGCCAGCGCCACGTACGTAAAGTTGCCGATATTGCCCAAAATCGGGCCTAAAATATTGCCGAAAATATGCGCGTTACGCGCGTTTTTATAAAGGTTTTCGTTGTATTTATCGAAATCTTCTTTCGCGCGGGTTTCGTGGGTGAATACTTTGACGACCTTTTGCCCTTTCATCATTTCTTCGATAAACCCTTCTTCCATAGCAAGCGCTTGTTGTTGCGCCACCATATACCGTCCGCTTTTTCCGCCGATTTTTTTAATCATAAACGCCATCGTAAACATACAAACGGCGAATACGCCCGCTAAAATAAAGCTATACGAGAGCATAACCGAAACGGACACGATTAACGTAAGCGAACTGGAAAAAAGAGTGGGTAAGCTTTGCCCGACGAGTTGACGGACGGCGTCCGTATCGTTGGTGTAGCCGGACATAATCTCGCCGTGCGCGTGCGTATCGAAATATTTAATCGGAAGGGATTGCATTTTTTCAAACATATCTTTCCGCAAGTGATATAAAACGCCTTGCGTTACCGTCGCCATAATCCGATTGTATAAAAACGTGGCAAACAGAGCGACGATATACACGCAACCCATAATCGTAAGGTTTTTAAACAGCGCTCCTTTCACCGCGCCGAAACTGCCCGCGATAACGCCAGGCGTGATAACTTCGTCGATATTCTTTTGCATAAACACCGACGACACCAATCCGCCCGCCGCCGATAAGATTAAACAGAAAAATACAACGAATAAGTGCGGTTTATAATATTTGAAAACGTACTTTAACAGCCTTTTCATCGTGCCCTTTTTAATCGCGCCTTTGGGGACGGGCATACCGCGTCTTGCACCGGGTGCTTTCATTACGCTTCACCCCCTTCGTTTTCGTTTGCGCCTTTCGTTTGCGCCTCGTAAATTTCGCGATAAATATCGCTTTCCTGCATCAGTTTTTCGTGGTTTCCGCACGCGACGATTTTCCCACCGTCTAGCACCACGATTTTATCCGCGTGTTCGACGGAAGCCACCCGTTGCGCGATAATAATTTTCGTCGTATCGGGTATTTCTTCGGCAAACGCGTGGCGAATGAGCGCGTCCGTCTTGGTGTCGACGGCGCTCGTGGAATCGTCCAAAATTAAAATTTTCGGCTTGCGGAGCAACGCGCGCGCAATACAAAGCCGTTGCTTTTGTCCGCCCGAAACGTTCGTACCGCCTTGTTCGATATGCGTGTCGTACTTATCGGGGAACGATTGGATAAATTCGTCCGCTTGCGCAAGCTTGCACACCCTTTCGATTTCTTCGTCCGTCGCCCCTTCGTCCCCCCAACGCAAGTTTTCTTTAATCGTACCCGAAAAGAGCACGTTTTTTTGCAATACGACGGAAACGTCTTTGCGGAGTACGTCTAAATCGTACTCTTTTACGTTGACGCCACCGACGAATACGTTTCCTTCCGTTGCGTCGTACAAGCGGGGAATCAGTTGAATAAGGGTAGTTTTCGACGAGCCCGTGCCCCCCAATATCCCCACCGTTTCTCCCGATTGAATATCGAGATTGATGTTGCAAAGGGCGTATTTTTCCGCTTTTTCCGAATATTTGAAATTGACGTTTTCAAAGCGGATAGAGCCGTCTGATAATGCCTTTACGCCGTTTTCGGGGCTGGTAAGGTCGGATTTTTGCTCGATTACTTCCGAGATACGGCGCGCCGATTCGACGGACATCGTAAGCATTACGGAAATCATAGACACCATCATCATCGACGAAAGCATTTGTACGCCGTACGTAATCACGGCGGAAAGTTCGCTAGGGACGAGTTCCCCTACGATTGCCGAGCCGTTCCAACTGCCCGTTTTTATGATATAATACGCGCCGATAAAAGTAATCAGTATCGAAGAAAGATACATTGCGGACATCATAATCGGCGAATTGAGCGCTATCATTTTTTCCGCTTTGGTGAAATTTTCTTGTACGTCTTTCGCCGCTTTGCCGAATTTTTCTTTTTCGTGCTCTTCGCGGACGAACGATTTCACCACGCGTATCCCGCCCACGTTTTCTTGCACGGAATTGTTCAGTGCGTCGTATTTTTTAAAGATTTTTCTAAAAAACGGCATTACTTTTTTCATGAGCGTAAGTAGCGCCGTTAAAAGCAACGGCACGATAACCACGTACACAAGCGCAAGTCGCCAGCTAATCGTCATACTCATAATCACCGCGAAGATAAACATTAAAGGTACGCGAATGACGATACGAAGGCACATTTGATAAGATTGTTGCACGTTGGTTACGTCCGTCGTTAAACGGGTTACGAGCGACGACGTGGAAAATTTATCGACGTCTTTAAAGGAAAAGCCTTGCACCGAATAGAATAAATCTTTGCGAAGATTTTTTGCAAATCCGCAACTGGCAATCGCTGCAAACCGTCCGCCCAATATACCGAACGTAAGCGAAAGCACCGCCAAAGCCACCATCACCCCGCCGTACGTTAAGATTTGGCGCATCGGCGCGCTACCTTCCAACATTTTCGCCATCATAAACGGAATTAAACATTCGCAAACCGCTTCGAGTAGCATAAATATCGGCGTGATTATCGACGGTTTTTTATATTCCCGAACGCTTTTTAACAGCGTCTTCACCGTAGAATTCATTATACTTGCTCCTTTAAAAAATACACTATGATTATATGAACTATTTTATTATAATTTTTATAAAAATTATTGTCAACCGTTTCAACGGATTTTTCAGTTCGTTTCACAAAATTTTCATTGTAAAAAACGACTTACGCTTTGTGAAAATCACCCTTTACAGCGTACGCTCTTTTTTACAAGTAAAGTACAACACCTGCCGATTTTTTGCAAGCTTTTTTACAAGCGTTTTCGCATAGGCGCATTTTTCGTCGTCCAAGCGTTCGAACGGGTCGTCTAAAATGAGCGGACATTCGTTGGGAAGCGCTCGTTCGAACAGCGCAATCCGCACGCAAAAATCGACGAGCGATTTTAACCCCGCGCTGTAATAATCCATTTGCCGAAATCCGCCCTTTTCTTCCAAAAGCGGTTCGCCTTCTCCCGTAAAACGCAACGTTTCCCCAAGCGGAAATCCCGTTTCACGCAAATAAAACCGCGTTTGTTTTTCCACCGGTTCGAGATAGCGGGACGCCATATTCGCGCGGGCGCGAAGCAACAGTTCCTTTGCCGTGCGAATCGCCAAATACCGCTTTTCCAAACGCTCTTTTTCTTCGGTAAGTTGCGTTTCTTCCGCTTTATAATCTCCCAGCGCGTACGCAATCGTTTCTTGCCCTTTTAAACGGGCGGTAAGTTCGGCAATTTCCCGCGAAAGCCGTTCGTCCACCCCTTGCAAACGGGTTTTTTCCGAACGCAAACGGGGCATATCGTCCGCCGTAAGGGCAAAACCGTCGACGGGGGACGGGGGCAATTTTTCCATACGCGCCCGCACCGCGTCGTATTCCCGTTGCGCCTTTTCGTAGCGGGCGATTTTTTCTTCTATCGTAGCCACTGCAAAACGGTAGTCGTAAATTTCCCCAAGCGGGAAATGCGCAAGGAAATTTTTTACTCCCTTTTCCACCGCCGATTGCTTATCAAGTTTTTCTTGCAACGCCCCTTTGTTTTTATCGTATTCCGCTTTGTCCGTTTGCAAAAGCGCAAGTTGACTTTGTAGCGTTTTTTCTTCTTCTTGCGTGGCGCGGTATTCCCTATCCAGCTCTTCGTTTGCAAACGCGGGCGGAGCGGATTTTTCCAATCTTTTTATCCGCGCGTTTTTAAGTACGCCAAGTAGCGCGGAAAATCCTATCACGCCACCCAAAAAAATGCACAGCCAACCCACGATAGGCAACGAATTTTTCTTCCATATCCCAAAAATCACCGCCACCAGCGAAAGCAAGCATAAAATCCCCGCTCCGCGTTCTTTTTTCGGGCGTTTCTTTTCGTCTTTTTTATCCGTCGTCGCCGTTTGTTTTTCTTTTAAAATCAACTCGAACGACTGTAACGCTTTTCTACACGCAAGTAGTTTCGTTTCCAATTCTTCCACCCGTCGGGATTTTTCGTCCGTTTCGGCAAGCGCGGTTTTTAAAAGGCGGATTTCTTCTTCCAAGCTGTAAAAACGCTCCACCGCGCCTTGTAAGCCGTCCACGTTAAGCGAATCGGGAGAAACCGAATAGAAAAAGTTTTGCAATTTTTCTATTTCCCCTTTCTTTTCGTCCGCTTGCGCTTGTAAATCGGCGCGTAACCTTTCTTGCGCGGTTACGTATTCCGCTTTCGCGCAATCTTCCAGCGATTTTTCCACCGCTGAAAGCTCCGTTTTTAATTGTCGGCGTTCGATATTTTTTTCAGCGATTTGCGATTGCAATACGCGCGCGCATTCGCCCGCGCGGATACATTCCGTTTGCGCTTGCATATTCGCGGAAAGCCGTTCTTCCAATTCGTCTAATTTCCCCTTCGCGGGACGGCGTTTGGCGCGCAAAGCCCGTTCGGCGTTTTCCAACCTTTCCACGGCGTCGCCCAAACCGCGCTCTTGCCCCGTCGCGCTTAAAAAGGCGAGCAATTTCCCCTTTAAATCGTCGGGTATTGCGTAGCCCGTTACGCTCTCTTGCGGGATATACACGCTACGGCGGTAGCTTTCGCGATTGACGCCCAGCAAACTTTCGCCAAACGTTTCCCCCCTTTCGCCGAATTCGTAACGTTGCATACGGTTTTCGTCGTATATTTTCGCCGTATCCCCGCCCGCCGTTTTGCCGAACGTACGCTCGATACGGTAGGTTTTACCGCCGTGCGAAAGGGTGAGCGAGCCACCGTACGCTCCGCCCGCAAACGGTTCGTATTTCGCCCGAAGATTGTCGGCAATATTTTTACTTCTACCCCCGTCCATTCCGTACAGCATACATTCCAAAAAGGCGGTGAGCGTCGTTTTCCCAAACCCGTTTTCTTTAAAAAGGACAAACGGATTTTCCGCAAAATCAAAAGAAACGTCGGAAAATTTACCAAAGCCTACGATATGGCAAGAAAGAAATCTCATAAATCAATCTCCTCCCCTAAAAGCGCTTTTAACCCCACTTCCAACACTTCTTCCTTTAAAAGGGGCGCTAAATCGTATTTATGCACTTCCCGTACGAATTCCCCCCGTTCGGTTACGTCCTTTTCAAAAGCGCTGGGGAATAAAATCAGTCGGCTTTCGTCGCATACTTTTACGTGGAAAAATTCCCCTAAAAGGCGGGCGGTGAGCAAAGATAAATCTTTACGAAGCTCGACGGCGTAACCACCGCAAAGCACGCAATATAACATATCCCCGCGCGGAAAGTTTTGCGTGGCTAAAAACACTGCGCGTTCGATATCGGCGTATTCTCGACAGTGGGAAATATCCACTCTCATTTCCCTTGCCGAGCGGGTGGCAAAGGATAAAAATTTCTCGTTTATCAATTTGCCGTTTGCGATTTCCAAAAGGAAAAAACCGCGCTCGCCAATCTCGTCGAACCCCCTACTTTCGGGCGTACCGCAATAACGGTAATGCCCGCGCGCGTCTATTTTTTCCACCGTGCGCGTCGGCTGATGAATGTGCCCAAGCGCAAGATAATCGACGTTTTTATTTTGTAACAGCGAAAGGGGCACGTGCGCTCTCGCGCGGTTGTCGCCCCGTATATCGCCGTGTAACGTAAGGATATTAAACGCGTCGGGCGCAAAGCGCATTTGCATAAAATTTTCCGTCGAAAAACAACGCTCGTCCATACCCGTCAGCGTAACGTTTTCCCCTAAATCGTACGTGGTAAACGGCTGATTTTGCGAAAAGAAAAACACGTTGTCGGGCGCGTTCCGCATTAGCGACTGCGCGCCGTCGTGATTGCCCGATACGTAGAAAAAGCGGACGGGTTTGCTGTTTTCAAACAGCGAAAACACCTGCCGTAAAATATGCGCGGGCACGCCCGTTTCGTCGAATAAATCGCCTGCAATAAGTACGCCGTACACCCCGTTTTCTTGCGCGTATTTGCAAATTTTTGCAAAACCGTCGATAAGTTCCGCTTTGCGCATTTTGGCTTTGTCAGCTGGTAAGTTTTTAAGCGCCGAGCCGATATGGATATCGCCCGTATGAATAAGTTTTATCATAAATTCGTATTTCCTTTGTTTTCCCTTTTTATTATACCATAAAAAGCGGGAAAAAGTAAAGAGAAAAGCGAATATTCGTTCGCTTTTCTCCCGTTTGGTTTTTATTTATAATCCTTTTTTTCTCCGTTCGTATAATTCGACGATATCGTAAGGATATTCGTCCAAACCGCATAAGATAAATTCTTCCACCGTTAAATCGAAATACGCAGAAATTTTTATCGCTTGCATTAAGGACGGCATATGTCGTTTATTTTCGTAACTGGAAATCGTTTGATTGGGAATTTCCAACAGCTTTGCAAGTTCTTGCAAAGATATCCCGCAGTGCCCGCGAAGTTCTTTTAAATTCTCGCCGAATAAATTTAACACTTGCCTTTCGTCGATTGCAAATTGTCCATTTTCATCATTTGTAAACACAAAACGATTGCTTTTTGGTAAAAATTTTATCATCGTAAAATTATTTTACCATTATAGTAGGAAAAATATTTGCTTTCCTATTATAATGGACGTTCGCTTATATATTCGTTTTATTTTTTATCTTTTTTTGCCTTTATTAAACAGCGCAATCACGCCTGGCCCTGCGTGTGAACCGATTACCGTGCCTACGTAATACACTTTAATTTCTACGCTGGGCATTTTTTCGTATATCAACGCTTTTACGTATTCCACGTCGTCCATACAATCGCCGTGCGAGATAAAAATCGGGTCGGTTTCGTCCATATCCGCCGATTCAAACAGGTTTTCCACCAACGTTTTCAGAGATTTCTTTCTACCCATCGCTTTGCCTACGGAGGTGAGTTTACCGTTGTCGTCTACGTGCATTATCGGCTTGATTTTTAAAATCGAACCGACGATTGCCGTCGCCGTAGACACCCGTCCGCCCCGCTTTAAATGGAATAAATTATCCACCGTGAAATGATGGCAAATTTTCAATTTCAAATCTTCGGCGTACGACGCCGTTTCTTCAATGCTCGCGCCTGTTTCCGCTTTCTTTAAAACGTAATCGAGCAACAATCCTTCCCCCATCGACGCGCAAAGGGAATCGACGACGAAAATTTTTCTTTCGGGATATTTTTCCGCAAGGTCGCGTTGCGCCACCAAAAAACTACCCGCCGTCCCCGAAAGCCCCGACGAAAAAGCAATCACCAACAAATCCTTGCCTTTTTTCAGCGATTTTTCCATATACGTTTTCGCCGTTTCGCCCGTTACTTGGTAGGTGGTGGGCATCGCTCCCGCGCGCACTTTATCGTAAAATTCCTTTTCGGTGATTTTTTCTCCGCCTTCCCCTTCGTAGTTTACGTTGTTCATCGTAAAGCCAAGCTTTACGCACGCCACACCCTTTTCTTCTAAATATTCTTTGGGCATATCGCAACCCGAATCGACGAGTACGTCAAATTTTCTTTCCATTTATTCTCTCCTTTTCTTCGTTTATTTTAAAACGTTAAATTTTTTTATTCGCTCCGCCTCGAACGAAAGTTCCACTTTATATACGCCGTTTTGGCAGGTTAAATGCATTCTTGGCAAACCGATTAAATCGAAATATTCGTTAAATTTATCCCCGAAATCTTGCAATACGAGCGTTTTACAAGCGTCGCTCATCACTGATTTATCCGCTTGGATTACGTCGCTTACCCGTTTCAAATCTTCCGCTCTTCTTCTCATACGCCACCTTTTTACAGTTTTCTTTTCAACAACCGACGAAGATTGCCGAAAATGCCCGTGTATTTTTTGGTGGCGTCGTACGTTTTCCGTTTGCCCGTCAATAAATTATTCGCAAGCGTTTTAAACGCCGTATGATTTAAAGCATAATCCCCGCTGTAAATTTCGTACTCTTCCGGCACGACGCCAAGCAACGGCGTTTTTAAAAGGTCGGCAATTTCTTTGGGCGAAAGACTTTCCCCCTTTACAAGCAAATCCCCCCGCACTTTATTGACGACGAGCATAGGCTCTTGCAAAACGTAACTTTTTAAAAGGGTTATCACTTTATCCGCGTCGCGGAGCGCCGAAATGTGTGGCGTCGTAACGACGATTGCTTCGTCCGCGCTTGCCACCGCGCGGTGAAATCCGTCGTCAATGCCCGCAGGACAGTCGATTAAAATGAAATCGAACTGCGGAGCGAGATTGTCCAGCACCAATTTGAGCGCTTGCGGTGATACGTACCGTTCGGGCGCGGAATGACTGCTGGTGAGAATATGTAAATTTACGTATTCGGGGTGGCGGACGAGCGCTTGTTTTGCCCTGCATCTACCTTCGATAACGTCCACTAAATCGTACACGACGAGATTTTCCACCCCCGTCGTTACGTCTACGTTATTCAAGCCCAAATCAGCGTCGCATAAAATCACCCGTTGCCCTTTTTTGGCAAGCTGGGTGGCTAAACAGGACGCAACGGTGGTTTTCCCCACGCCCCCTTTTCCGCTCGTTACGACGATTTTCCGTGCCATAGCCCGTTTCCGCTCCTTATTTTCAAAGTTCGTACGCGTTTTACCGCATAGAAAATCATAACATAATCGTACTATACTATTTTGTCATTTTTTGGTTTTTATTGTGAAAATTTGGAAAAAAACAAAACGGCTTGATAAAAACAAGTCGTTTCGTATTTTTTAGACTGTTTAATTACGTATTCGGGATTTAACGGTTACGCTTGCAAAGTTCGGCGCACACTTCGGAAATTTTTACGCCTTTCGCCGAAAGCAACACCATCGTATGATACAAAAGGTCCGCCGCCTCGTTTACAATCCCTTCCTTTTCCCCGTTTTTGCTGGCAATCACGAGTTCCACCGCTTCTTCACCGACTTTTTTGCCGATACGGTCTACCCCGCGCGCAAACAAGAAACTCGTATAAGCGCCGTCTTCGGGGTTCTTTTTATATTCCGCAACGATACGTTGCAATTTTCCGAACATTTCCCCGCCGATATCGTTATATTCCCCTTTAATTTGCGTAGGGAAACAAGTAAACGTTTTCTTTTCGGGGTCGGCTTTGCCGTGTTGATGTACTTTTAAAAGCAACGTGTCGTTGTCGTGGTCGAGAAACGCCGACTTTACCTTTTGCGTGTTGCCAAGCGTTTCGCCGAATTTCGTAACCGTCTTTTTCGAACGGCTGTAATAATGCGCGTAGCCCGTTTCAAACGTCTTTTGCACGGCGTCCATATTCATATATGCAAGCATCAGCACTTCCCCGCTTTCGTAATCTTGCGCGACGACGGGAATCAACCCTTTGTCGGAAAACTTAAAGCTCTTAAAATCAATTGGTTTTTTTTGAACAGACATAAAGCACCTCCATCTTGCATCCTTCTCTTTTATTATACACCAAATTTTGTCATTCGTCAATACTCTTAACGAAAAAAATTTCTTTTTAGACAAAATTTTTGCGCGCTTTTCACCATTTTCGTTAATTTAGAACCACGTCTTTTAAGCTACGGTATTTTTTCAATGCCGCTTGTTGCAACTCTTCGCTTAAAAAACCGCCGTCGAACGTATCGTCCGAAAGCCGTTTCGCCGCAAACACCACTTCCGTAGGATACCGTAAATTTTTAATATCCCCGAGAAATTTCCCCGATTGGCGCGTGCCGAAAAAGTCGCCCCCACCGCGCATTTCCAAATCCTTTTCCGCGATTTTAAAACCGTCCGTTTGCGTTTTTAACGTCGTTAAACGCTCTTTTGCCGTTTCGCTTTCCGTGCCGAGCAGTAAAAAACAATAACTCTTATCCGCACCGCGCCCCACCCGTCCGCGTAATTGGTGGAGTTGGGAAAGCCCGTAGCGCTCGGCGTTGTAAATAATCATCGTCGTGGCGTTGGGTACGTCCACCCCTACTTCGATAACCGTCGTGGAAACCAAACAATCGTAAACGCGGTTTTTAAACGCCGTCATAATTTCCGTCTTTTCTTTTTCTTTCATTTTGCCGTGCAACAGCGCAAAACGCACTTCGGGCAATCTGCCTTTAAGCTCCTCGTAAAGTTCGCTGACGCTAACAATCGAACTTTCTTCGTCGTCTTCGATTTTTGCGCATACGAAATACGTTTGTTTGCCCGCGCGCGTTTGATTGCGTACGTATTCGAGCATATCTTCGTATTTGTTTTCGGGAATGATGCTCGTGGAAATTTCTTGACGGGCTTTGGGTTTATCCAAAATCGTAGTAACGTCCAAATCCCCGTAAAAGATTAAAGAAAGCGTACGCGGGATTGGCGTAGCGCTCATAATCAGCGTATCCACTCCTTCCCCCTTTTCGGCAAGCGCGTTGCGCTGGGCAACGCCGAAACGGTGCTGTTCGTCGCAAACGATAAAAGCAAGACGGGGCATTTGCACGTCCGATTGTAAAATCGCGTGCGTTCCGCAAAGAATATCCATTTCCCCTTTGGCAAGGCGCGCTTTCATTTCCCTTTTCTCTTTTGCCGTCATTCCCCCCGCCAAATAACCGATTTGATAATCGGGGAAATACTTTTGTAAAATGCGGTAGTTTTGTTCGGCAAGCACTTCCGTAGGGGATAAAAACGCCGCCGTATAACCGCTTTTTACCGCCATATATATCCCGCAAAGCGCCACCGCCGTTTTCCCGCTACCTACGTCCCCTTGCAACAAACGGTTCATTCGCGTAGGCGCGCGTAAATTGTCGTAAATTTCGTTTACCGCTTTTTTTTGTCCGTCGGTAAGCTCGAACGCAAACCGACTTGCAAACGCTTTTACGTCCGACGCCGTTACGCCGTATTTACGCAAACGCACTTCTTCTTTTCCGCCTTTGATAATTTTAAACGCGGAAATCAAAACGAAATATTCTTCTAACGCGATTCGTTCGGACGCGAGCGCTTTACTCTCTTCGTCGGGCGGATTATGCACGTCGTAGTACGCTTTCGCAAGCGACGGCAAATTGTATTTTTTTATAATTTGGGGCGGAATTACACTGTCGATATTCACCTTTAAAAGCGCTTCTTTCACCCCGTCGCGAACGAGCTTTTGGGAAAGTTTGCCCTTTAACGAATATACGGGCACGATACCTTTCAAACGATAGTTTTTATCCAGCGGTTCGAAGGTGGGATTTACCATCGTAACCTGCCCGTATTTATTTTGCACTCTGCCGTAAAAAAGATATTCGCCCGCCTTTAATTTTTGCGCCACGTACGGTTGATTAAACCAAATTGCCGTAAAGGGAAAACCGTCTTGAGAACAAAAAGCGCGCACCACCTTTCTCGGCGACGCGAAATTCGTGGGCGCAAGGCGGGTTACTTCGCACGCAACCAACACGACGTCGTTGTGATACACCGTTTTTAAAGATATGCGGTTCGTCATATCCAAATAAGCGCGCGGATAAAATTTTATCAGCTGTTCCGCCTCGAATACGCCCAATTTATGAAATTCTTTTTCGCGCTTTTCTCCAATCGCGCGGAGCGTAGAAAGTTTCATAGTTCCCCTTTTCTTTTTTTGTTTTTTTCCGTAAACGCACAAGCGCGTTTCACCCGTCAACGCGTCCGTACGTATCAACGCCCTTTCCCTTTCTTTTCGTGCTTTAAACGAAGTGGGCAAATAAAGCAAAAAGGCGAAAAAGCTACCCGCCCCGTCGCCTTTCATTATGTTGCATAATTATACGATTTATACGATTTCTTTGAATTATTCCAAAGAAAGAATGTAATAATACACCGATTGTCCGCCGTTGTGGAAATCCACGT
>JAZNIR010000062.1:0-1831 GCA_045577595.1 Candidatus Scatosoma sp. | reverse complement strand
CGCCGAAGAACTTTATGACGTTATGTGGGACAAACTTTCTAAAAGCGAACAGTATCGCCCTACGGGTAATTACTTGGAAGACGTTAAAAGAATTAACGCAATGAAACAAGTGATTGAAGAAGAGATTTTAAGCGAAATCGTATATATTTAAGGAGAAAATACAATGGAAAAACAATTAACGCCAAAACAAAAGGCAAGAATTAAGTATGAAATCGTGCATAAGGAAGAGCGCGAACAAGCAACAAGGCAATTTAATACGAGGTTTCCTGTGAAAGAGCACGATGAAATAATGGCTTTCTTAAAACAAAAAAGAATTTCAAAAGTAGATTTGATTAGATTAGGATATCAAACGCTAAGAAAAGAATTTGAAGAAAGCAAATAACAGCGGAACGCATTATGCGCTTAACACACCCGTAATGTCGGGAATTGACAAGGAGAAAAAATGTGTGATAGGGCAAACCGTACTCATCTTTCCGTTAAGAGTACGGATATGGAAAGGAAATTAAAGGAAATGCGAAGCTACGGAGAGTAGTCGGTAAAATAGAAAAAGAGAAAAAACAAGAAATGAAAAAATGTGATTAGACAGAAATCCCAAGCGAAGCAACCTATGTAATACACAAAAATAATAAGGAGAATTGGAACAACAAAGTAATGTTAATAAAAAGGAAATTGATAAAAAGAAACAAGAAGAAAATTACAATGCGTTCATCGATATGATGGCGCTTATGATACAAAAATACGGACAAGCCGTATTAGATAAACTTGATAAAAAAGAAAATGAGGAGTTGTGATATGAATAGAGAAGGTAAAAAGTGTTTATTGTATTCTCGTGTTAGTACCGAAATGCAAGTGGATGGCTATAGCCTTGAAGCGCAAAAGAATTGCTTGAAAAGATTTGCGGAACGAGAAGAAATGATAGTGGTTGACACTTATGAAGATGCGGGAAAGTCGGGGAAGTCTATTGAGGGTCGTCCCGCGTTTAAAAAGATGCTTTCGGATATTGAAAGTGGTAAAAACGTAAATTACGTTCTCGTTTATAAACTTTCTCGATTTGGAAGAAATGCAGCAGATATATTGAATTCGTTGGCGTTATTGCAAACTTACGACGTGAATTTGATATGTATTGAAGAAGGAATTGACTCGTCTCAAACGAGTGGCAAATTACTTATTTCGGTATTGTCTGCCGTTGCTGAAATAGAAAGAGAAAATATATTAGAACAAACTATGAACGGACGCAGGGAAAAGGCTCGGCAAGGTTTGTGGAACGGTGGACCTGCTCCTTACGGATATACGTTAAAGGATAATAGGTTATATATTAACGAAGAAGAGGCGGAGTTAATCCGTCTCATCTTCGACAAATATGCAAACACGACGATAGGTTATACGGGTATAGCAAAATATCTTAATTTGCAGGGAATTAAGAAAACTGTTCGTGATAATATGCGTAAAGAAGAATGGAACGCGCATTGCGTAAAAATGATTTTAGAGAATCCCGTTTATTGTGGTCGTATTGCGTATGGTCGTAGAACTCTTGAAAAAGTAAAAGGAAAAAGAGATAAACAAAAGCGTATTTATACGGACGATTATATAATCGTTGACGGCGTTCACGATGCTATTGTTTCTGAAGAGTTGTGGGATAAAGTGAGTGAAAAGCGTAAGGAAACGGGCAAGAAATTTAATTCGGTATATGGTAATGAGAGAATACATTTATTGACGGGCTTATTGAAGTGCCCTGTTTGCGGTGGACCAATGTATGCAAATAGGCATTGTTGGACGAAGAAGGACGGAACATATAAAGAAGTTGGATATTACGTTTGTGGTAGAAACAAGC
>JAZNIR010000061.1:0-9838 GCA_045577595.1 Candidatus Scatosoma sp. | reverse complement strand
TACCCATTCCTTTCTGGGAGCCAAGGAGTTGATTTATGACATTGTCTTCCTAAGACCGCTTGGCCTCCGACTTGATCTCTTTAATCACGCTCATTTTTACCTTCCTTTTCGTGTTTATCGCGCCCGTGTTTATGCCGATGGATATCAACTAAGTCGGATCGTAGCCATGTCGTTCTGTGAGCCAAGGAGTTGATTTATGACATTGTCTTCCTAAGACCGCTTGGCCTCCGACTTGATCTCTTTAATCACGCTCATTTTTACCTTCCTTTTCGTGTTTATCGCGCCCGTGTTTATGCCGATGGACGTCAATTACACCGACCCGTTGCAACAAAACGTCGCGCCCGTGTATTCCTTGCGGAAAGTGCCAAAAACGCTCAAAAAGGACGTCGAAACTATCGACGGATTTTCGGGATTTACCGTCGGACTTTCGCGTGCGGGCAAGGTGTACGTGTGGGGAAACGCGCAAGATAAGCTTACGAAAAAGAATTTGAAAAAATTGCCCCAAGAAGTGGCGAAAAACGGCGCGGTTGCCGTCGCGTCGGGCAAAGACCATATCCTTGCCGTAACGAAAACGGGACAACTCGTCGGTTGGGGGGATAACAGTTGCGGACAGTACGGTTTTACCCCTACGCTTAACGCCATACCCACCCCTAACGCGTTGCAAGGGGGGATTGCGCCGAGTGAAGTAAAACAGCTCGTTTGCGGATTTCAAACGTCCGCGCTCGTTACGCTCGACGGGAAAGGATACGCGTGGGGAAATAAGAATATGGCGCGGAATTTGGAAGAATTGGCAACGCTTACGGACGTGGAAAAAATCGCGTTTACAAACTCCGCCGTCGTCGTTTTAAAAAAGGACGGAACGGTTACGACGGGACGGGAATTTTTGTTTCCTACCGCCGTAACGCTCGGTGGCGAGCGGGTGGATACGCAAGCGTATTTGCAAGGCAAACGGGTGGTGGAAATCGCAACGACGAATAAGTGCGTAGCCTTTTTACTCGACGACGGGGATTTGCTCGTTTCGGGAGTGTTTGAAAACGGAGAAGACGAATTGCCCCGTTTAAAGGCGGGGGAATATTTCCGTTCGCTCGTGGGGGGGACGAGGCATTTTGCGGGGGTAACCAATGCGAACAACGCGTACGCGTGGGGGCATAACGCCTACGGACAGTGCGATTTAAAAGCGGACGGCAATACTGCGGAAGTGTTTGCAGGGGCGCTACAAACGTACGCCGTTGATAAATCGGGGAAATTGACGCAAGCGGTGGGCTTGAAAGGATATTTAATGGGTACGGACGGGCGCGGACGGGATATTTTTACGCGTATCGTGCACGGGGGAAAAATGACTTTGACGATTGGCGGGGTGGCAGTGTTGGTGTCGTCGCTGATTGCCGTCGTCGTCGGGTGTTTGGCGGGATATTTCGGGGGCGCGGTGGACACCGTTTTAATGCGGATAACCGAAATTTTTTCGTCCGTTCCCTTTTTGCCGTTCGCAATGCTACTTTCGCAAATTATTAAATATTACGATATTACCGAGCGTATGCGGATATTTATTATTATGCTGATTTTGGGCGCGCTTTCTTGGACGGGATTGGCGCGAATGATAAGGGGACAAGTGCTTGCCGAGCGGGAAAAGGAATTCGTGCTATCCGCGCGGGCAATGGGGGTGCGCGAAGGGAAAATTGCCTTTAAACACGTACTTCCGAATATCGTTTCGGTAATTCTCGTGAGTATGACGCTCGATTTTGCGGGCTGTTTGCTTACTGAATCTTCCCTTTCTTATTTGGGTTTTGGCGTGCAACAACCGTCGCCTACTTGGGGAAATATGCTCACGGGGTGTAACAATAGTACGGTGATACAAAATTATTGGTGGCAATGGTTGTTTCCCGCCTTGTTTTTGTCGCTTGCCACCATTTGTATCAATATCGTCGGCGACGCGCTCCGCGACGCGCTTGACCCGAAAAGTAGAAAGGATAAATAAAAAAGGCGGGGGTATGTACGAAGTGAAAAGGGAAAAACCGAAAAAGGCGGGGGTATGTAAGAAGTGAAAAGGGAAAAATTTGGAAAGGAGAACGGGGTATGTCGCTGTTGGAAGTAAAAAATCTTTCGGTGCATTTTCATACGCGTAAGGGTTTGTCGCGCGCGGTGGACGACGTTTGCTTTACGCTGGAAGCGTGCAAAACGTTGGGGCTTGTGGGAGAATCCGGCTCGGGGAAAAGCGTGTCGGCAACGAGCGTGTTACGCCTACTCGACGAAAACGGCAAAATTACGGGCGGGGAAATTCTCTTTGAAGAAAAACAAGGGGAGAAAATCGACTTGGCAAGCGTGCCGATTGGAAAAATGCGGGCGGTGCGCGGGAATAAAATTTCCGTTATTTTTCAAGAACCGATGACGGCGCTTAATCCCGTGCTCTCGATTGCCCGTCAGCTTTCCGAACCTTTTTTAATTCATCGCGGACTTTCCAAAAAGAAAGCGCGTGCGGAAGCGGAAAAGATGCTGGAAAAGGTGGGGATTCCCAATCCCAAACGGGTGTTGAAAGGGTACGCGCATCAACTTTCGGGGGGTATGCGACAACGGGTGATGATTGCAATGGCGCTTGCTTGTCAACCGAAAATACTCATCGCGGACGAGCCGACGACGGCGCTCGACGTTACCATACAAGCGCAAATTCTCGATTTGATGAAAGGTTTGCAAAAGGAAAACGGCACGGCGATTTTATTTATCACCCACGATTTGGGTGTGGTGGGTGAAATGGCGGACGACGTAGCCGTGATGTATTGCGGGCAGGTGGTAGAATACGCTAAAACGCGGGAGATTTTATCGCAAAACGACTACGCGCACCCGTACACCGAAGGATTGCTCCGCTCGTTGCCGACGGCGGGGAAAAAGGGAAAAAAATTGGATTGTATCGAAGGGAGCGTGCCTTCCCCCTTTGCTTTGCCAAAGGGGTGTAAATTTGCGCCCCGTTGTAAATACCGCACGCAAAAATGTATCGACGAACAACCGCCTCTTTTCGATTTAGAAAACGGACGGAAGATACGCTGTTTTTATCCGAAAAAGGGGGAAAGAGAGAGTGCAAAACACAAAAAACTTATTGTCCGTCGAACGACTGACTAAATATTTCGAAGTAGGGAAAAGCGGTTTTTTCGGCAGAAACAAACGATATTTACGGGCGAACGAGCAAGTGAGTTTTTCCGTAAAAGAAGGGGAAACGTTCGCGCTCGTGGGGGAGAGCGGTTGTGGGAAATCCACGCTGGGACGGACGGTGCTACAATTATACGCGCCGAGCGGTGGCGACGTGTATTATTACGGAAAAAACTTGGACGAAACGTTGCCGAAATATCTTTTTAAAGCGTTGAAAAGGGGCGAAAAACTCTACGAAGAATACGGCGGTTTAAACGATAGAGAAAAAGGGCTTGCCGAGCGTGTGTTCGGGGGATTTTTGCTTTCGGATAAGCGGACGTTTATGCAGGCGAATAAATTGCTCTTTCGCCGTTTTTTGCTGTTGAAAAGAAGAAAAAACGAGCGGGGCAAGGGTGAAGAAACGGGGTTTTTAGAAGAAATTAAGCGGGTGGAAACCGAGCTTGAAAATTTAAAAAAACCGTTTGATAAACGGCAAAAGGAATTGGAAAAGCAGGTGGACGGCGGGGTGGAACTTTCCCGTTTAAACGGCGGGGAACTACGCGCTTTGCGGAAAGAGTTGCAGATTATTTTTCAAGACCCGTATTCTTCTTTAAATCCGCGTATGACGGTGGGGCAGTTGATTGAAGAAGGGGTGGCGACGCACAAATACTTTAAAAAAGGCTCGCAAAAAATGCGGGAATACGTGCTGGAAATTATGCGCGAATGTGGATTGCAACCGTATATGATAAACCGTTATCCCCACCAATTTTCGGGCGGGCAACGACAGCGGATATGTATCGCCCGCGCGCTTGCCGTAAAGCCCCGTTTCGTCGTTTGCGACGAGTGCGTTTCGGCGTTGGACGCGTCCGTGCAATCGCAAATACTCAACTTGCTTATGCAACTGAAAAAGGAAGAAAAATTAACCTATTTATTCATTTCACACGATTTATCGGTGGTGCGGTACGTAGCGGATAAGGTGGCGGTGATGTACTTGGGGGAAATCGTGGAAACGGGAAAGACGAAAGACGTATTCGACGACGCCCGTCATCCTTATACGCTGTCGCTACTTTCGTCCGCGCCGAGCGTCGAAAAAGGGGATAAGGAAACGGAAAAAATCGTATTGCGCGGGCATATGCCCAGCCCCGTCGCTCCGCCGAGCGGTTGTAAATTCCACACCCGCTGTTTTATGGCTTGTGAAATTTGTAAAAAAACACCGCCCCCGTACGCGGAAGTGGGGAAAGGGCGGTTCGTGCGTTGTCATTTTGCGGATAAGGAAAAGCAAGAAAAGTTGGCAATTGCGCTTGGCGAGCGGGCGAACGGATTGAAAAACAAGGAAAATTGAGAAAAAAAGCAAAAAAATACGAATAAGATTGCATTGGGCGTTGACAAATAAAGCGGAAATGTATTATAATATTCAGTAAGGGATTTATCCCTTAATTAAAATTTCTGTTTTTTGGAGGATTTAAAAAAACTATTATGGACCACCTACCCCTAACTATCGTTATCGTAGTATTGATTTTGCTTTCCGCTTTCTTTTCGGGAACGGAAACGGCGTTTTCTTGCGCGAATAAAATCAAACTGAAAAGTATGATTGGGCAAGGAAAGAAACACGCGAAAGCGGTTAGTCGCTTTGCAGACGAGGACTACGATAAGTTGGTTACTACGATTCTTATCGGCAACAATATCGTCAACTTAACGGCGTCTGCGCTTTCCGCAATTTTATTCGGAAGACTTATTGCAGACGGTAACCTTGCCACTACCGTATCGACGGCGGTTTTGACGGTTGCCGTGCTGTTGTTCGGTGAAATTACCCCTAAATATCTCGCAAGCGTATATCCCGAGAAGTTTTGTTTCTTCTTCTATCCGCTCATGCAAGTATTTTATTGGATATTCTTCCCGTTTGGAAAAATATTCAACGGATATAAGGCGTTGCTTGCTAAAATATTCAAACTGAAAAAAGACGAAACGGTTACCGACGAAGAGCTTTTATCGCTCGTGGAAGAAGCGGAAGAAGACGGTACGTTAAAAGAAGACGAATCGGCGCTGGTGCGTTCGGCGCTCGAATTCGACGATTTGAAAGTGGAAGATATACTCGTTCCCCGCGTAGACGTGTACGCCGTAGACGAAGATTCCACGATGGACGAAGTGAAAGAAATTTTCGAAAAGACGGGTTATTCCCGTTTGCCCGTGTATAAAGAAACGATAGACAACGTAATCGGTTTGATTCACGAACGGGATTTTTTCATAAGCTACGTAAACGGGGAAAAGGATTTTTCGCATCTCGTGCAAGAAATTGTATTCACCAGCGAATACACCCGTATTTCCACCCTTTTGCGCCAACTGCAAAAACGTAAAATCCATATGGCTGCCGTTTCCGACGAATACGGCGGATTGGTGGGGATTGTAACGCTGGAAGATATTTTAGAAGAGCTCGTGGGCGAGATTTGGGACGAACACGACGAAGAAGAAGTGTTGTACGGCAAAATCGGCGACGACGAATATTGGGTGGACGGTAAATGCGAACTTCCCGACTTTTTCGCTCTTTACGAAATGGACGGCGAAGAAGAAAATTGCGAATCGAACACCGTAGGCGGTTGGGCAACCGAGCTTTACGGCGGAATTCCGCCTATTGGCGAAGAAATACGCTGTAAAAATATCGGCATAAAAATCGTAAAAACAACCAAACAAAAGGTGCTGAAAGTACGCGCTCGGAAACTTGCGGAAGAAGAAATCGTCGACGAAGAAAAGGACGGTTAAAACGGGCGAAAGATTTCTATATAAATTCGAAAAATTTTGCTTGTATTACGGGCAAAAAAACTGTATAATAAAAGAAAAAAATTAAAAACGAGGTGGCTTATATGGCAACGATTTTGGTAACGGGCGGATGCGGTTATATCGGTTCGCACACCGTACTCGAACTTTTAAACAAAAATTACGACGTAGTCGTCGTGGATAATTTCAGCAATTCCAGCTTTGAAAGTATCCGTCGCGTACAAAAAATTACGGGTAAACAAGTAACGTTTTACGAAGCGGATATCCGCGATTGCGAGAAGATGGAAAGTATTTTTAACGCGCATAAATTCGACGCGGTTATTCATTTCGCGGCGTTCAAAGCGGTGGGTGAAAGCTGTAAATTGCCCTTAAAATATTACGAAAACAACATCAGCGGTACGGTGTCGCTCCTTCAAATTATGGAAAGACACAACGTAAAGAAAATTATTTTCTCGTCGTCGGCGACGGTGTACGGCGACCCCGAACGCTTACCCCTCGACGAAACTTGCCGTCTTTCTACCACCAATCCTTACGGTAGCACCAAGCTTATGATGGAAATGATTATGCAAGATTTGTGGAAAGCGGACAAAGAATGGAATATCATTCTTTTGCGTTATTTCAATCCCGTCGGCGCGCACGAAAGCGGGGAAATCGGCGAAGACCCGAAAGGTATTCCCAACAACTTGATGCCGTTTGTGGCGCAAGTGGCAAGCGGAAAACTTTCTTGCATTAACGTATTCGGCAACGATTACGATACGCCCGACGGTACGGGTGTACGCGATTATATCCACGTAGTCGACCTTGCGCTTGGGCATATTGCCGCGATTGAACAATGCAACGATACGGGCGTACATATTTATAATCTCGGCACGGGGCACGGGTATAGCGTGCTCGATATGATTCACGCGTTTGAAAAGGCGTGTGGAAAGAAATTGCCGTATAAAATTTGCGAACGCCGTCCCGGGGATATTGCGGCTTGCTACGCTTGCCCCGATAAGGCGAAGAAAGAACTCAAATGGGAAGCGAAGTTCGGCATTGAAGAAATGTGCGAATCCCAATGGAAGTGGCAAAGCGGAAATCCTATGGGATACGAAGCGTAAAAAATTAGACGGATTTTGTCGGATTATGAAAGTTAAAAGTTCTGATTTTTCAATAAATCAGAGCTTTTCGCTTACGATAAGGAGACGGATACATGGGTGGCAAAAAGCAAAACGATATAAAAAAAATATATATTGTAGGTAGTATTAACACCGATTTGGTGATAAAAGCACCGTATATGCCTCAAAACGGGGAAACGTTGACGGGGGAAGGCTTTTTTACGGCACACGGCGGTAAAGGGGCTAATCAAGCCGTGGCTGCTGCGCGTTTGGGCGGAAACGTCGTAATGTGTGGTTGCGTAGGCGATGACAGTTTTGGAAAAGAAGCGCTTTCTTCGTTGCGCACGGACGACGTGGATACTTCGTTTATTCGCGTAGTGAAAAACACGCCTACGGGAACGGCGGTAATCGTTGTTGTGGAAGGCAATAACCGTATTATTTTGGACAAAGGCGCAAACGGGTGTTTGACGGAAACAGATATTGACAATGTACTTGAAAAAGCGAAGGCGGGGGATATATATCTTACGCAGCTTGAAAATCCTATTTCCGTCATAGGATACGGCTTAAAAAAGGCGAAAGAAAAAGGGATGTTCGTCGTGCTCAATCCCGCGCCTGCCAACAAGGATATTATTCCGTATTTGAAGTATTGCGATTTGGTTACACCCAACGAAACGGAAGTGGAATTGCTCGGCGGAAGAGAAAAATTACTTGAAATGGTGAAAACGTTACTCGTAACGCTTGGTGGAGAAGGTTTTGAAATTATTGCGCAAGCGGGAACAAAACACTATCCTTGTTTAAAAATTAAGCCCGTAGATACAACGGCGGCGGGTGATACCCTTTGCGGTGGGTTGGTTGCCTTTTTGGCAGAAGGAAAAACGTTGGAGGAATCGGCGAAATTTGGTAGTTTGGCTGCGTCGGTGGCTTGTACGCGCGTTGGTGCGCAACCGTCTATTCCCACGAGGGAAGAACTGAACGGGATTAAAAAAAGCGATTGCGTATGATTCAGCCTGACGAAATAATCCGTTCTAAACGCAAAACGCTGTCCGTCGGTGTCGACCCGTTGGGAAAGATTACCGTGCGCGCGCCGTCGTCTTGTAAAAAGGAACGGATTTTTGCGTTTTTACAAGAAAAAGAAAGCTGGATTTTAAAACAAAAAAGCAAAACGACGGGGGCAAGTATGCGTTTACCGCCCGAAAACTTACAAGGTTTCCGTTTTTTGCTGTTGGGCAAAGAACGTGTAATCGAGTGTGTAAACGAAACGCGTATTCGCTTTGACGAAGAACGGAGCGTACTGTTTTTGCCGATAAAAAACGCGCGGGAACGGTTGGTGAAATGGTTGAAGGAAAACGCAAAGCGTATTTTGACTTTGCGCACGAAGCAGTGGGCGGAAAAAATGAACGTGCAATATTCGTCCGTACGCGTAACGGGGGCAAAAACGCGGTGGGGCTCTTGTTCGTATAAAAACGCGATAAATTATTCTTTCCGACTTATTTACGCGCCGAAAGAAATTGTCGATTACGTAGTGGTGCACGAGCTTGCGCACGTCCGTTTTAAAAATCACGCGTCGGCGTTTTGGAAAGAAGTGGAAACGTATATGCCCGATTGCAGGAAAAAACGGGCTTGGCTGAAAAATAACGGGATTTTAATGCGGATTTTTTAAAGGTTTCTTTAAAAAAGCGTTTAAAAAGGACGGGATTTGCGTTATATTTAATAGAGAGAAAAGACGGTCGTTTTTTACGCGCGCTTGCGCGAAAGGGCGATTTGAAGGAAATACGGCTATGTTAGAATTAAAAAACGTCAGCTACAAAGTAGAAGAAGACGGGAAAGAGAAATACATTTTAAAAGACGTCAATTTAACGCTTGACGAGCGTTTCGTTGCGTTTACCGGCCCGAACGGCGGGGGAAAATCCACTCTTGCCAAAGTGATTGCGGGCATTCTTACGCCGACGTCGGGCAAAATTTATTTCGACGGCGAAGATATAACCGATTTATCGGTTACCGAGCGGGCGAAGAAAGGTATTTCGTACGCCTTTCAACAACCCGTGCGTTTTAAAGGGTTGACGGTGCGCGATTTAATCAATATCGCGGCGGGCAAACCGATTAAAGTTTCGGATGCTTGCGCGTATTTATCCGAAGTGGGAATGTGCGCCCGCGATTATATCGACAGGGAAGTAAACGCGTCGCTTTCGGGCGGAGAATTGAAACGGATTGAAATTGCTACGATTTTGGCGCGTAGCACCAAACTTTCGGTGTTTGACGAGCCGGAGGCGGGCATTGATTTGTGGAGCTTTGGCAATTTGATTAAAGTGTTTGAAAAAATGCACGAAAAAACGCAAGGGAATATTTTGATTATTTCCCACCAAGAACGCATTTTGAACATAGCGGATAAAATCGTGGTGATTGCCAACGGTAGCGTGCAAAACGTTGGAAAGAAGGAAGAAATTTTACCCAAGCTTTTGGGCGCGGAGAGCTGTAAAGTGCTCACGGAAAAATTGTAAGGAAGTGTGAATATGGACGCTATTGAAAAGGATTTATTGTTACAAATAGCCGATTTGCACGGCGTACCCGAAGGCGCGTACAATATTCGCCAAAACGGGGAAACGCAAAGCCGTAACACGACGGCGAATATTGATATCGTAACGAAAACGGACGGCAAAGCGGGGATTGATATTTATATTAAACCCAACACCAAAAACGAGAGTATGCACATACCCGTCGTGATTAGCAAGGCAGGCTTGCAAGAAGTGGTGTGCAACGATTTCCATATCGGCGAAAACGCGGACGTGGTGGTTGTCGCGGGGTGTGGCATACACAACTGCGGGGGCTGCCACACCGCGGAGTTTTGGCAGCTT
>JAZNIR010000060.1:0-1885 GCA_045577595.1 Candidatus Scatosoma sp. | reverse complement strand
AGTGGGAGAAAGCACCTTACAGAATCGCGGCGAAAATTCATCCCTTGTCGGTAGAGCAAAACGCTTTGTCGAGCTTTAAATCAAGAACGACGCTCGTTCCTTGCCGTGCGAATACGATCGGCCCCGGCTTGTTCTTGCAAGCAGATTATGCAATCGGCGGTGCGGACGGTACGCTTGGACGTGGAATGCAATGGCAAGGTATGTCCCTTTGGATGACGTTGCGGCACGGTACGACGCCTTGGATTACGTCGTCGTATATTCCCACGTTGGCGGGAAGATTGTTCTTCTTGAAAGAACTTGCAGGTCCGCTCGTTGCGGAATGTAACTAATCCTTTCACGTTCGGGGAGATAAACGGGTAAAAGGAGCAAAAATGCTGAAACAAGGAATAGCGGTGGCGGGAAGTATTCTCGTCGATAAAATCAACGAAATCGCGTCTTATCCAAACGCGGGCGAGCTGACGAAAATACAAAGCGTACAGCGCGCGGTGGGCGGTTGCGTGCCAAACGTTGCCATAGATTTAAAACGTATGGCAAACGGTTTGTCGGTGTATGCGATTGGGAAAATCGGACGAGACGAAGAAGGCGCATACGTTAAACAAATCTTGACGGAAAACGGCGTGGACGTGGGACAAATCGTGGAAACGTCGGAAAAGACGAGCTTTACGGAAGTAATGAGCGTGGTTGGCGGACAGCGTACCTTTTTCACGTACGCGGGCGCGAGCTCGGATTTTTCTTTCGACGATTTTAATTTCAACCAATTAAACGTAAAAATGTTGCATTTAGGCTACTTTTTATTGCTGGATAAAATCGACAACGGCGACGGTGTAAAGGTGCTGAAAGAAGCGCAAAAACGCGGGATAAAAACGTCGATAGATTTGGTTAGTGAAAATTCGGACAGATACGCGTTGTTGTTGCCTTGCTTGCCTTATACGGATAATTTAATCATTAACGAAACGGAAGCGGGTGCGATTACGGGCATAGAGCCGAAAATCGAAAACTTACGTGAAATCGCGGAAAAATTACGTTCGTACGGCGTAAAAGAACGGGTGATTATTCACACGCCCGAAGTAGGGGTGTGTTTATCGGAAAACGGCTTCACGGCAGTACCGTCTTATCAGCTCGATAAAGGATTTATAAAAGGTACGACGGGAGCGGGCGACGCGTTTTGCGCAGGGGCGTTGCTTTCCATTTATCAAGAAAAAACGGACGAAGAAATCTTGTCGTTTGCCTCGGCAGCTGCGGTGGCGGCGCCTTCTACGGCGGATGCGATAAGCGGTATGCGTTCGGAAGAAGAAATTAAAAAACTTTGTAAAAATTTAAGGAGAAGAGCGAAATGCTTGTAAATTTAAAAGATATATTAAAGATAGCAGAACAAGAAAAAACGGCAATCGGTATGTTTAACGCAACGGGCTTTGACAGCTTGCAAGCGGTGGTTGCGGCGGCGGAAGAATTGAACAAACCCGTAATTATCGCGCACGCGGAAGTGCATAACGTATATAACGATATTTCGATGGTTGGTCCCGCAATGGTGGCAGTAGCGCAAAACGCGAAAGTGCCCGTATGCGTGCATCTCGACCACGGCACGTCGCTGGATATGGTGTATAAAGCGTTACGGCTTGGATTTACGTCGGTAATGATGGACGCGTCGGCGTTGCCGTACGAAGAAAATTTACGCCTTACGAAACAAATTACGGAAATGGCGCACGCAATGAACGTAAGCGTGGAAGCGGAGCTTGGGCGTTTGGTAACGGGCGAAGCGGGTAGCGGAGAAACGCATACGGATATGAAAGCGGAAGACTATTACACCCGTCCCGACGAAGCGGAAAGTTTCTGTAAGGAAACGGGCGTAGACGCGCTTGCGATTGCGTTCGGTACGGCGCACGGA
>JAZNIR010000059.1:0-4447 GCA_045577595.1 Candidatus Scatosoma sp. | reverse complement strand
GGGCAAGGTTCTAACGTAACGTAAAGTTCCGCCCCTTCGGGCAACCGCCACGAACGGAATTTTTTACAAGCTTTGTCAATCGCAATCATCTCCGCGTGCGCGCTGGCAAGCTGTAAT
The DNA here is from genome assembly GCA_045577595.1 of Candidatus Scatosoma sp. Lineage (GTDB taxonomy): Bacteria > Bacillota > Clostridia > Christensenellales > Borkfalkiaceae > Scatosoma. Next base: position 4,330 of record JAZNIR010000059.1, on the reverse strand, counting down.
TTCGTACGACGGTTATATCCGCGCGAAATCACTTTATCTTCGTACACCACCACCGCGCCAATCGGCACTTCTCCGTCTTGAAAACCTTTTTTCGCCGATTTTAACGCTTCGCGCATAAATTTTTCTTCCCGTGTTAATCTTCGCATAACAACTTATATTCCTTTGCCAAATCGTACAGCGCGTATTTATTGCGCTCCACGACGTTTTTTAAGCCTTTTTCATCAAGCGGGTGAGCAAAACAATCGTTCCCCGCTTCAATCGTAAACGCGGGAATTCCCAACCGCTTAATACACCAATCCTTATATCCCCCGACGCTCCCTTGCGCCCGTTTTAAGGGATACCCCGTCGAACGGGACAACGCCATTGCGAGCCGTTTATCCCGCGCGCAAACCCCTATCGGTTGATGGAAATACCAATAAATTTCTTCCCCTTTCGTATGATAACTCACCGTATAATCGGGACGAATGCTTTCGGTAAATTTTTTCAACGCGAGCGTTTCCGGCTCGGAAAAAGGCTTTTTTCCGATATAATTTTCCGCCCCCGCGCGTTTTACGTTTTTCGCGCCTTGTCCCCATTTCGCGTCGAAATTAACGTTTAAATCCACACCCCTGCCGTTCGCTTTCCAAAGGGTAAAATCTTCCGCTCCGCCGTTTAATTGCAACAACCTTTTTTTGTGCGTTTCGCAAGCGACGGACGAGAGCCCTTTTTCGGAAAGTAAAGCCCCGTCGGGATTCGTCAACGGCAATATCCAAACGCTACCCGCGTCCACCCCCGTTTGCGCGTGCCAAAGCGCCAACCGCGCCGTTACGTATTCTCTACCGTGTATCGCGTATTGCGCCAAACCGACGGGCGAACCGTTGCCCACTTTAATCGCGTACAGTTTCCGCCCGAACAAGCTTTTTCCGTACACCCTTTTTTCGAGTTTGGTCTGCCGATAAAAATTCGTTATAACTTGATAAATATCCACGCATATACTATATGCGTATTCAGCGTAAAACTTGCCTTTTATTTATGATACGTTGCTCCGCTGTTTATCATAAACGCCCGATACACCTGTTCCGCCAAAATCACCCGCATAAGCTGGTGCGGAAACGTCATATCCGAAAAGGACAAACGGAAATCAACCGCCCGTTTCACCCTATCCGACAGCCCGCAAGACGAGCCAATGACAAACGCCATATCTTTTCCGCCGTCCACGCACGCTTTTATCTTTTTAGCCAACCCTTCGCTGGACAATTTTTCCCCTTCCACGCAAAGGGCTACGGCGTACCCTTTCACGCCGTTTAACGCGCGCAATATATCGTCTGCTTCCGCTTCGGGATTTGCACCTTCGGGTAGTTCTTTTATTTCCAATTTCGCAAAACGCGACAAGCGTTTCGCGTATTCCGCCACCCCGTCGCGATAAAAACTCTCTTTAATTTTTCCCACTACGATAAAATATATCTTTTGCATATCATTTCCCCACGCCAAACAGCGCTACCATCCAAACGAGCGCGCAAACGACTACGCCAAACGCCGAATAAATCAAAAAGTTTTTCCTTTCTTTTCTCTTTTCCTTTTCCGATAAAACTTGCCCGCTCGGTTTTTTATCATTTTTATCAAACGCCAACAAATATACGAGCGTACCTACAAGACAAACGAACGAAAGGGCAAATATCCATACGGTAACGGTAGGCGAAAAGGACGAAACGCCTTGTTTTTCTAAAAACAAAATAAAAAAATTATTTAAAAAATGCGACAATACGGTAGGCAAAATACTGCCCGCCTTCACCGCCACCACCGCAAACGCTACACCGCAACAAAATTGATAAAGCGTTTGCGCGGGATTTTGATGATAGAGCGCAAACAACCCACCGCAAAGCAAAATCGCGCCTGTTTTTGAAAATCCGCGCAAGCCTTTTAGCAGTACGCCACGAAAGAAAATCTCTTCAAAGAGCGCAGGCAAAAGGGCAATCGCTATCGTCGCGAAGAAAAATCCCCAACCTTGTAAGTTTGGAACGCTCGGCGGTGTTTGCGGATAACCCAGCTTTTCTAAAAAAGCCACGAACCAACCGTTTAATTGGCTTAAAAACAACAATCCGACTTGTAATAAAAGGGCTATAAGGTAATATTTCGGGGCGCATTTTTGCGCGCGTACCGCTCCTTTTAACGGCGTTTTCGTCGAATATAACCAAAAAAAAGCAATCAAAGCAAAAGATACTTGGGGCAATAGGTACTGTAAATATAAATACCACTGCGTTTTTTCGTATCCTGTCCCCGTCAAATTAAAACAAGACAAAATAATGCTTACGAAAATAAAAAGCACGGTGGGCAAAATCGCCACGACGCTAAAAGACAGCCCCGACGCCTTTGCAACCGTCATCTCGCCAAACAGCGCGCCCGTATTCGGTTGTTTTTGATGATTTCCCTTGTTTTGCATAGCTATATTATAACAAATTTCCCCGCTTTTGCAAACAAAAAACGAGCGATAGAAATAAATATTTCCAAACGCTCGCTTTTTCCCTCTTTAACCGATAAGTTTTTCGCGAAATTCTTTGATAATTTTGTTTTCAATCCGCGAAACTTGCACTTGGCTAACCCCGATTTGTTCCGCTACTTCGCTTTGCGTCATATCACGGAAATACCGCAATACGATTATTTTCTTTTCCCGCTCGGGCAAGCGTTCTATCGCGCCGTGCAACAGCATTTTATCCAGCCATTCTTCCTGATTGTCTTGCGCGGGCAACGTTTCAATCAATTCCCGCTGTTTGCCGTCCTTATAATCCGCTCCGCCGTATAACGACACGGGCATTTTCGACGAGCCCATTACGAACACCGTTTCCGCTTCGTCCAGCCCGAATTTTTCCGCAATCGTCGCAATGCTTGGCTGTTTACCGTTTTTTATGCTGTATTCTTCGACGAACAAGTTCATTTCCTTTGCCGTTTGTTTCATAGCGCGCGAAACTTTCACCGAGCCGTCGTCCCGCATAAAACGCTTAATCTCGCCCGCTATCATCGGCACGGCGTAAGTGGAAAATTTTACGCCGAAACGCTCGTCAAAACCACTGATGGCTTTCAACAAACCCATACACGCGATTTGAAACAAATCGTCGTAATCCACGCCCTTGCCCAAATACCGTTTTACGATACATTTCACAAGCGAAACGTTATGCTCGATAAGCATTTCTTTGGCGTTAGAATTTCCCGTTTTGGCTTGCCGTATATATTCGATTGTAGACTTATCGTCAAGCATTTGCCCTTTTCCTTATTTCTTCCTTTTCCGCAAAGCCGATTTTTTTCGTCATATAAACTTTCGTACCTTCTCCCCGTTTGCTTTCGACGGAAAAATCGTCCATAAACGTTTGCATAATCGTAAAGCCCATTCCCGAACGTTCGTCCGCTTCCATCGTCGTATAAAAAGGGGTAAGCGCCATTTCTAAATCGTCTATACCGCGCCCAAAATCGGTGATACGGATATGTAAAACGCCCGAAGAACTCTGCTTACTTTCTTCGTTTTCCACGTTAAAATCCCCCTTTTCCGCCGTACATTCAATAAGGATTTTTTGGCGTTCGTCGCACCCATGGTAGGCGTGAACGATACAATTCGTTACCGCTTCGCTCACCGCCGTTTTAATGTCGGATAAATCCAATAACGTAGGATTGAGAAAGAGCGCAAACGCCGCAACGGCGCTTCTTGCAAACGCTTCGTTTTCGCCGAGCGCCGCAATTTCCAACTTCATATAATTTTCCATAACTGTTTCCTGCCTTTTTAATTTTTATATTCTCGGCATAAGCGTATATACACCGCTCATCGTCAAAATCCTGTCTGTGGACAAACTCGGATTGGCAATATAACTCGGCACGCCGAATTTTCGAAAGGTTTTATATCGGCCAAGTAAAAATCCTATCCCCGTCGAATCCATAAACGACACCCCGCAAAGGTCGAACACGGCACGCTGACTGTGCGCGTACGTTTCCGCCAATTTATCTGCCTTTAAGCGGGAAATCCGCGCGGAATGTTCGTCAATTTCTCCACGTAGCGTTATGTATAGCGTTTGATTGCGATATTCGCTGTGAATTTCCATTCTCGCACCTCCTAAATCGAACACGCCTATATTGTATAAAATTTCCAAAGGAAAATATTGCGCTTTTTCGCCGAAAAAAATATTATCTTGTCGAAAAGTATTTTTGCATTTTTAAGTAAAAATACTTGACTTTTTTATCAAAATCGTTTATTATAATCAAGCGTTGTGCATTGACGTACCGTCAAACGCAAACGGGCCTTTAGCTCAGTTGGTTAGAGCTGCCGGCTCATAACCGGCTGGTCCACGGTTCGAGTCCGTGAGGGCCC
>JAZNIR010000058.1:0-1652 GCA_045577595.1 Candidatus Scatosoma sp. | reverse complement strand
AAGTTATCGACGGCAAATGCGAACGCTGTTCGTCCGTCGTGCTCCGTAAGGATATGACGCAATGGTTTTTTAAAATCACCGATTATGCGGAAGAACTGTTGGACGAGCTTCCCAATCTCGATTGGCCGGAAAAAACCAAATTGATGCAAAAGAATTGGATTGGTAAATCCACCGGTTGCGAAATTTATTTCGAATGCGAAACGGGCGATACGATTACCGTTTTCACCACCCGTCCCGACACCGTTTTCGGTGTAAACTATATCGTGCTTGCGCCCGAGCACCCGCTTGTGGAAAAATTAAAAACGGCGCACCCCGAATGCGCGAAAGCTATTGAAGATTACGTGCAATACGCGTCGGAAGCGAACGATATCGACAGACTTTCCACCGCTCGCGAAAAGACGGGCGTGTTTACGGGCGCGTATGCTACGCATCCCCTTACGGGCAAAAAAGTACCCGTATATCTTGCAGACTACGTACTTTATTCGTACGGCACGGGCGCGGTTATGGCAGTAGCGGCGCACGACGAACGCGACTACGCGTTTGCCACCAAATACGGTTTGCCGATTACCCAAGTTATTCAAAAAGCGGGCGGGGAAACGCTGTTGCCCTTTACGAGCGACGGCATACTCGTAAACAGCGGGGAATTCGACGGACTTTCGGGCGACGAAGCGCGCGACGCGATTGCCGTACACCTTACGAAAATCGGCAAAGGCGGAAAGAAAGTAAACTACCGTTTGCGCGATTGGTCGGTTTCCCGTCAAAGATATTGGGGCGCGCCGATTCCTATGATTCACTGCGAAAAATGTGGTGTCGTACCCGTTCCCGAAAAAGATTTACCCGTAAAACTTCCCTACGACGTGGAATTTAAGCCGACGGGCAAATCCCCCCTTGCTTCGCACGAAGGGTTTATGAAGTGCACTTGCCCTAATTGCGGTGGCAAAGCTTCTCGCGACCCCGATACGCTGGATACGTTCGTATGTTCCAGTTGGTATTATTTACGTTATCCCGAAGCGCACAACGACAAGCAAGCGTTCTCGCAAGAAATTGCGAATAAAATGGCGCCCGTCGACGTGTACGTAGGCGGTAGTGAACACGCTTGTATGCACCTTTTGTACGCAAGATTTATCACCAAAGCGTTGCGCGATATGGGCTATATCAACTTCGGTGAACCGTTTAAACGTTTGGTGCATCAAGGCATTATTTTAGGTCCTGACGGAAACCGTATGTCGAAATCGCACGGCAACGTCATCTCCCCCGACACGTATATCGACGAATACGGCTCGGATATTTTCCGTTTGTATCTTATGTTCGGATTTAGCTACACCGAAGGCGGGCCTTGGAACGACGACGGCATTAAATCGGTGGCGAAATTTACCGAACGCGTAGAAAGATTGGTGGTAAAATCGCTCGATTTAAAAGACGGCGGACATAGCGAAATGAAATCGGCGGAAAAAGAACTCGACTACGCGAAAAACTACGCCGTGAAAAATATCACGCGCGACGCGGAAGTATTCTCGTTCAACACGTCCGTTGCCCGCATTATGGAATACGTAAACGCGTTGCATAAATACGACGCTTTGGAAGAAAAGAACGTTGCTTTCTATAAAGCGTCTATCGACGACCTTATCCGTATGCTTGCGCCGTTCACCCCC
>JAZNIR010000057.1:0-6193 GCA_045577595.1 Candidatus Scatosoma sp. | reverse complement strand
CGAATTACGTACGTAACGGCTTATGCGAGTTGCGGGCAGACGTCGCAAGGACTTAAAGCGAAAGACGACGGTGCGTTTGAGTATGAAGGGCAAAGATACACGCTTCATTACAATAACCGATACGGAACGGAAGCGGCTACGTTTTCCCTTTCCGGTTATTCGTATAACTCTAACCTCACGCCCGCGTTGTATCTCGACGAAACGCAAGTGGGCAACCAAAGTTTAGAGCTTTGCTTTGATTACGAGACGAAGCGTCCTTATGTAAAGGCAAACGGTGGCAAAAGCAAGATGATTATCGACCTTGACGACCCTATTTTCCATACGGCGAAGTATGTTTGGGGTGGTTTTACGGACGGATTGTGTAAAGTATCCGTTTCGGCGAGCAGATATACGGGCACGTCTTGTCGTATATTGATTAACGAAATCGGTGGCGAAACTACCGTTGAAAACACCGCGTTCTATGATGATGAAGCGCCTGTGATAACGGTGGATTCGAGAGAATTGGACGCCGTGTCCGATGTTAGAACGGGCAAATGGGTTAAAATCCCGAAGGCGTTTGCAAAAGATTTGTATACTGGCGATTGTGCCGTTTCAACGAAAGTTTATCTCAACTACGGAATGTCGACGCAAGCAGCAGTAGACGTGGTGGACGGAGCGTTTAAGCCGTCTGTGGCGAGAACGTACACGATTGTTTATACGGCGACCGACCGTTGTGGAAACGTAGCGTATAAAACGTATGAAGTGAAAGCCGTTCGTTCTAACGATGAAATTTCGCTTGACTTTGGTTCACCGACGAGTAGCGTTGCCGTTGGGCAAGAGATTGTATTAGGAAAACCGAACGTAAGCAATGCGGTTGGGAACTGGTACGCTACGATTAGCACGGAAAAGAACGGCGTTAGAGAAGAGTTTATGCGTGTTGATTACGCGAACGTTGACGAGCAAGATTATACGTGGAGACCGATGTCGGCGGGTACGTATAAAATCGTATATTCGTATAACGACTATATCTCTTCCGGCGAAGTGGAATATCAAGTTACGGTAACGAAGGACGGTTCGAAAATATTAGTTGGTGATGCCGTTTTGCCCAAATACATAATAAAAGGGGCTACGTATCAAACGCCCACTTTTGACGGATACGATTTTGTAAACGGCGAGGCTGTGCCTTGTATGGCGGACGTATACGTCTCGGGTAGCGAACAATATTCGGCTACGGATAAAGTAACGGGCGAAACGTTTAAAGTTACGACGGATAATTGTTATATAACGTTTGTATTGGGTTCGCAATCCCGTACTTATACAATCCCCGTCGTAGACGTTAATTACGGAAAAACGCCTTTGAAGATTTATAATTATTTTGCGGGTTATGAAACGGTGTCGCCTGCGGCAGACGGCGTAACGTATACGGTTGGAAATGACAACGGGGTATACGCGTTGGATTTCATTAACGCGGTGGGCGCGTTCGACTGTATATTGAAATTTACTATACCTACGGAAGCGACTTACGGCGGAGTGGACGTGCTTCTTACGGACAGCGTAGACAATACGCAACAATTAAAATTTGCGTTCAGTAACGGCGCAGACGGAAATTTGAAATTCTCTGTAAATGGCGGAATTGCTTACGATTGTTATATGGCGTATGAGAACGCTACGGTGAATTTCGCGTATAACGACACCGCGCGGACGGTGAAGGTAGATACTTCGTCGTACGACGTTACGACGGGTTTGGACGGTTCGGAATGGACTGGCTTTTCGTCGGGAAAAGTCTACGTTACGTTGGTGATGAAAGACGTAACGGACGCACCGCAACTGAAAGTAACGAATGTGGGAAATCAGGCTATTTACGAGTACATTCGTGGCTCTCAAAATTACACAACCGATTCCATTTTACCTCAAATGACAACGCCTACCTTGAAAGGTAGATTCTTGAAAAACGACGAAGTACAAATCGTTCCTTTCGAATATTGCGACGTATTGAGTCCTTATACAAAAGTTACGATGACGGTAAGCGGACCTAACGGCGCGCCTATTACTTCTGTTGACGGGATATTGTTGAAAGATATTACGGACGTATCAAGAGAATATACGATAAAGCTTTCGACGATAGGCTCGTATATGGTTGAATATCACGGTTACGATACGAGTAAAGAAAACGTCGAAAACTGCAATAAACTTAATTATGCTTACCAAATTATTGTGGAATCCAATCAAGGACCTGTCGTGGTAATAGGCAACTACAGCCGTACCGTTACTTGTGGAACGAGCGTAACATTAGCAAGTATTTCCGTAAGAGACGATTATTCGCCGACAAGCGCGTGTACAGTGAGAAAGTTTGTACACGATGCGGCGGGAATAGTAAAAGAAGTGAAGGGGAATACGTATACTCCCGAAGTTAAGGGTACGTATCGGGTCTCGTATTACGTTTCTGACGAAGAAGGCAACGTTACAATCGAAACTTACACATTTATTGCGGTATAATAGGAGGAAGCTTTATGAAAAAATTAAAAAAATTGAGCTTGGCGTTGGCGATGCTTATGACGTTCTCGTGTCTTATAACGAGCTGTAAAGAGCCTACGGAAAGTAACGTACCTGAGCCTGAACCTGAAGTACCTGTCGAAGGAGATACGGGCATTGAGTTGGAAGAAACCGGCTACGATATCGTCAGCGACAAAACAACGCAGTATTCCATCGTTATCCCTGCCGACGCGAGCGGAACGCTTAATACGGCGGCGAACGAAATGCAGACGTTTATTAAAGAAGCGACGGGAGTAAACATGAACGTGGTTACGGATGCCACCGTTTCGGACAGCGCAAAGGTCATTTCGCTTGGCGATACGGCACTTGCGAAAACAAACCAAATTTCGACGAACTACGCGGAAGTGGAAGCTGAGGGTTATAAGATTATAACAAAGGACGATGATTTGTACATAGTGGGATACAGCGATCACGGTGTGTTGTACGGCGTGTACGGTTATTTGGAAATGACGTTAAACTACGATTTCTTCTTTACGGACGTATATACGATAGATAAAGTGGATTCGCTTCCGCTGTATAAATACGACGTAACGACGAAACCGGACATTGAAAGACGGTCTTACACCTACGGTTTCCAACGTTACAACCCTATGACGATGAATCGGATGCGCGTAAGAAACCCGGATGATTTTATTATCTCCGCGTGCGGTTCGAAGAACCATAACAGTCTTGATATCTTGCCGACTGAAAAATACGGCGAAAACGGTACGGTAGAAAAGCATTCCGAATGGTATTCTTCGGACGGGACGCAGTTGTGTTTTACGGCAGGTGGAGACGAAACTTCTTTCAACCGAATGGTAGAAGTTACAACGCAAATTTTATTCGATGAGATGCGAATTGAAAGTAATATGGATAAAGAAATCTTATCGATGAATTTGGAAGACCAAAAAACGTGGTGTAACTGTACGGCTTGCGATACGCTGATTCGTGAAAAAGGAAACGGAGCTTGCTCTGCGACGATTGTCAATTTCTTAAACAAAGTAATCGTGGGGCTTGAAGATAAACTTCGCGAAGCAGGGGATGCACGGGCTGATACGTTCACGTTATATACGTTCGCTTACTTCAAGGCGGAAGCGGCACCCGTGAAGAAAGAGGAAGACGGGACGTACTCGTATGACGCATCCATGAAAATGAACAAACATTTCGCCGTGTATTATGCGCCTATCGCTCATCCCTATGCAAATGAAACTTTGCGTGGCAGTGCCGCGGGTGATATGATTGAAGCTTGGCAGGCGATTTGTGACAAAGTCTTTCTTTGGGCGTATAACAGCTACTTCTACAATTGGTTGGTGGCTTACGACAGCTTTAATACAATCCAAGACTTGTACCGTTTTGCAGACGAAATGGGCGTTTCGTATTTATACGTGCAAGGGAAACAACTTAATCCGGGTTCGGACACGGGCTTTTCGTTGTTGTCGGCGTATTTGCAATCGAAATTTGCTTGGGACGTTGACGCCGATATGAACAAATTAATCGATAAATTTTTCGCGGCGATGTACGGCATTGAAGCGAATAACATGAGAAAATTCTTTAATGAGTGGCGCGCGTTCTCCATTATACAATTCGAGAATGGCTTGAGTGCCCGTCCTATGGATAGATTGGTGGGTGACCCGGGACAAAAAGCCCTCTGGCCGAAGAGCTTGATTACGGAGTGGATAAACGATTTGTATGCTATGATTGAGAGATTGGAAAAGACGGGAGATACCGAAGCGGCGTATCACGTAAGAATTGAAGCAATCTTCCCGTTGTTTACCATGGCGGTACAATGGAAGGACGAATTGCGAGAGGAGTTATGGCTTAAATATGCGCTGGATTTAAAAGCTTTCGTAACGGAGGCTGGCATTGCAACCGTAGACGAAGTAGGTGCGGGAGAGACAGCGAAACAGTTGTGGGAGAGACTGGGCATTCAATAGCCATCAGTACGCGACAAATAAGTAATATAAAAATAAAAATATATAAAAGGAAAAAAGATGATGAAAAAAAACAAATTATTATTTACAACGTTTGCAATGTTGTCTAGCGTTGCCTTGTTGGCGGCGTGTGGCGGAGACGACGGTGCTGGGGCTCCGGCGCCTACGGTTGAATATACGTTAACGGTAACCCAAGATACTTTGGAATTGAACCTGTTTGAGACGGAGGAAGTAACGGCAATTGCGATGCAAGACGGCGAAATTATCGAGAACGCAGAGATTGAATGGAGCAGTAGCGCTACGGACGTAGTAACCGTCGTTGACGGAATTGTAGAACCGCATTCGTACGGTGATTCGGTTATAACGGCTACTTGGCAAGGAAAAACGGCTACGTGTAACGTAACGGTAGCGGATAACGGTATGATTCCCGCATTGAACGTGGACGAAGCGGATACGGGCTTACAATTATTTGCGACGAGCGAACCTTGCAAGGTGCAAGCAAGCGTATTTTATAGAGATTTGACGTACGATACGTCGTCGGCAACCTTTACGTACACGATTTCCGAAGAAGACCAAACGGTTGCAACGGTAAACGCGCAAGGTTACGTAACCCCCGTTGGCGTGGGTACGGCTACGCTCACCGTATCTGCCGAATGGAAAGGATATTCGGGAAGCGGTATGCAAAAGAACGTCGAAATTACGGTTGTTAACGACATACAGACAAAGATAAACGGTGGTGCGGAAGAATTGCACTTATTCAACGGAACGATTGGTACGCAAAGCTATTTTAAGACGGCGACGTTTACGGCAGACGTTCAATATAACGGCGAAACGGTTGACGCTGGCGTTACTTGGCATTCGACGGCGCCGACGGTGGCAAGCGTAGACGGCGGTGTCGTTACGGCGTTAACGGTAGGCGAAACGCAAATTTATTATACGCATAACGACGGAAGCGACGTTTATGAATCGCCAAAGATGACCGTAAAAGTGTCGCCCGTTGAATTGGCATTGACGGAAACGCTTGGGGAAATCGTACTTATCGACAACGCAAACGAAGTTACGACGGATTACGTGTTGAATTGCAACGGCTTGGCAGAACAAGCAAATACGGTGTCGAAAGCGGTTACGGCGACGGGCGAAGAATTAAGAGCGTCCTACGACAAAACCAACAAACAACTTATCATTTATAACAATCAAGTTGACGGAACGGCAGACGAATACTTGCAAGGCGTTATCGGCGTAAAAGACGGTGGCGAACAATCCTTGACGATTTATACGGAAGAAGGCGTAACCTATACGGCAAGCGTTACGGTTGTTTCTCGTGAAATTACGACGGCGGACGGATTGAACGCATTCTTCGCATCGTACGAAACGGATACGCAAAACGGCAGTGCTAACGCCACCTATGGTCAGTACGTGACGTTAGGCAGCAATATTACAGATTACGAATACTATTTAGGAGTTGCTAACTATACGAAAAACTGTGTTTTGGAAGCGACCTTCGACGGTAGAGGTTATGCAATACAAATAAAATCGGGCGAAACGGCATTCGACGGCAGTTTCTTCGGTTATAAGCTCGGTACCGCTGGGGTGATTAAAAATATAGCGTTTTTAGGCTTGAGTAAAACTGGCGCTAAAGCTACGGGTGTGTTGATTCGCGGTAATGCCGGCGTGATTGATAATTGCTACGTTGAGTGTAGTGTATCATTAGGGAGCACCCATCTCGGCGGAATCACGTACGCGAATGCGGG
>JAZNIR010000056.1:0-4983 GCA_045577595.1 Candidatus Scatosoma sp. | reverse complement strand
CGCTTTGCCATTTGCATTACAACGACCTTACCAGAGCGGAAAGAAAAGGCCCGAAATTCTACGTGGAAGACAACGTCGACCCCGTTAGAATGCGCGATTTGTTGGACGTAATCGACCCTGCGAAAACTTGCTTTAACGTGATTTCCAAGTCGGGCGCAACCAGCGAAACGATGACGCAATATTTGATTATTCTCGACCTTTTGAAGAAGGCGGGCGTCAACGTGAAAGAAAACGTAATTTTCACCACCGACGCAAACAAGGGTAATTTAAAAAAGATTTCCGACGCGGAAGGCGGTATTAAGAGCTACGTGCTCCCCGACGGCGTGGGCGGAAGATTTTCCCAACTTTGCCCCGTTGGCTTGTTGCCGGCGGCAGTCGTTGGTATCGACGTGAAAGGGTTGCTTGCAGGCGCGGCGTATATGGATAAAGTTTGCCGTTTCCAATCTATGTATAAAAACCCCGCTCTTATGTCGGCAGTTTTACAAGTGGCGGCTATGAAAAAGGGTAAAAATATCGGCGTTATGATGCCCTATTCGGATAATTTGAAATATCTTGCCGATTGGTATTGCCAACTTTGGGCGGAATCGCTTGGCAAAAACGAAACGCTGGACGGCAAGCCTTGCAACGTGGGACAAACGCCCGTAAAATCGCTTGGCGTAACCGACCAACATTCCCAAGTGCAGTTGTACACCGAAGGTCCTTTCGACAAGGTGGTTACGTTGCTTTCGTTGAAGAAGTACGGTTGTGAAATGCCTATCCCGCACGGGTGCGAAAACATTCCCGACGTGGCGTTCCTTGGCGGACACACGATGGAAGAACTCATTCAAGCGGAAAACGCGGCGACGGCGTACGCGCTTACCAAAGCGGGCAGAATGAATTACACCCTTTGGATTCCCGAGCTCAACGCGTTTACGCTTGGGCAACTGTTGTTCCTTTTCGAATTGCAAACGGCGTACGCGGGCGCAATGCTCAACATCAACACCTTTAACCAACCGGGCGTAGAAGAAGGCAAAAAGGCGACCTTTGCATTGCTTGGCAAAGCGGGCTATGCAGACAAGAAAAAGGAACTCGATTCGCTCCCCGCGAAAGACCCTAACTGCATTATTTAACCGTTCACTTAAATAGCATAAAAGGACTTGGAAAATTTCCGAGTCCTTTTTACGTATAAAACGCGCAAACGGTGGGCATAATCGTTACGTCAATACAAGAAGAACCTTACAATCCTTTCTATACATATACTGCATTAGGGAGTTTGCTCGGTTTTTCAAAAGAGGTGCATTTATGAATATCAAACGCGGTGAATTGTATTATGCGGATTTATCCCCCGTCGTCGGGAGCGAACAGGGCGGAATACGCCCCGTGCTCGTCGTGCAAAACGACGTGGGAAATAAACATTCCCCCACCATTATCGCCGCCGCCGTAACTAGCAAAATCAACAAAGCCAAACTGCCTACGCATATCGAATTGCCTTGCGCCTACGGGCTTGCTAAAGACAGCGTAATTTTATTGGAACAAATCCGCACGCTGGATAAACGGCGTTTGAAAGAACGTATCGGCGAACTTCCACCCGCTACGATGTTACGCGTAAACAAAGCCATTTTGATAAGTTTGGGCTTTCCCGTCAATTCCTAACCTTTGAAATTGAATAAGTAAGACAAAACCCGTCGTATTTTTGCAAAAAAATGCAAATTTTACGGCGGGTTTTCTTGTATAATCAAGCTTGTTTATCGTTTGCGAGGTGGATTATGTCCGTAAAAAAACAGTGGGATTATTCCCGCATCTTCCTTTACTTACTCTTTTTTATGGCGCTCGTTTGTTTGCGTTTCGTGCTTTTACACGGCGAACCAATCGGGCTTGCCTTAGCGTACGCTATGAGCGCGGCGGGTTTGCAACCGTTCGTTTCGGCGCTACTTTTTTTCGCCACTGCTTTGCTCGGCGGAAGTTGGATTGAAATTTTGCTTTACGGCGCGCAAGCTCTTTTATTGTTTTTCGGATTTTTATGCCGAGCGGGTTTGGAAAAACGACAGTTGCGGTTCGTGGGATTACCGCCCCTTTTGGCGCTGGCGATAGGCTTGGGTTTATTCGTCGGTTTTGCCCCCTTTTCCGTTTATTATTTGCCGTTTGCGTTTGCGCTCAATACGCTCGTACAAAAGGTGTGTATCGCGTCCGCCGTATTTTTGCTTGCGGCGGGGTTTGCCGTCGGTGTGAAAGCGCTCACGAGAAAATTTTTAAAATGCCGTTTGCGCGGGGACGAGCTGGTTTTTTCCGTTTTATTTTTCGTACTTATCGGGATTGGCGCGTGCCGTTTTTTGGGGCTCAACGCATACTTGGGTTGCGCATTTTTCATTTTACTGCTGTTCGTATGCGTTACAAAAGACGCCAGCGGACTGATTTGCGCGTTCGTCCTTTCCCTGCCCCCTTTTCTCGTCGTCGGCGTTTCGCCCGAGCGGTTTTTCGTGTACGGCGTGGTGTGCGTGTTGTTTGTTAAATCGGGTAGGCTATCCGCCGTATTCGCGTTTTTGGCGGTGTTTTTCTCGTACGCTTATCTCGACGGGTTGTTTTTGTTTTCAACGGGCGCGTTGACAGGCGCAATCCTTTCCGCCGTCGTACCAGCTTTGGCGTTCGTGCTTATCCCCACCCCTTTTATTCGAAGTATGGAAATGAAATTGGTATTTTATCGGGAAAAACACCTTTCGCGTATCGCAATCAATCGAAACCGCGCGATTATCGGAGAGAAATTATTTGAAATTTCCGCTATGTTTCGGGAAATTCAATCGACGTTTCAAGCGCTTGGCGGGGCGGAAGCGGAAGAAGGCGCGAAAGATTATATTCGTGGTTGCGTCGTCGAACAAGTGTGTAAACAATGTTCGTCCTTCCCCGCTTGTAAGCGAAAAAACGTGTTTGCGGAGCTGGATAAATTGATACACGTGGGGTGTTTGAAGGGCAAAACCAATTTAATCGACCTGCCTAAAAATCTTTCGGACGTATGCTTGCGACAAAGCGACGTTTTATACGCCGTCAATCGGCAACTTGGGGAATATCAACGGTATATGACCGAAGCGGAAAACGCAAAATCGGGCAGAGCTTTATTAGCGGGACAAGCGCAAGGCGTAAGCGAAATATTAAAAAATCTTGCATTGGAACAAAGCGAGCCTTTGAAAATGTACGCCGAACGGGAGCACGCCTTAAACACCGCTTTGTTGACGGCGGGCGTCGTTTGCAGTGAAGTGATGATAAGCGGGGAAGAAGACGACCCTACCCTTTCGCTCGTTACGTTCGGGCGAGTGAACGTAAAAAAAATCGCAATCGTCGCCACGCAAATTTTCGGTTTTGAAATGACCGTTTCCGAACGTTTAACGTTAGGCAACGATAAATTTTGTTGTATTTTACGGAAAAAACCGCAATTTGATGCGGCATTTGGCGTATCGTCCGCGAAAAAAGCGGGAGAAACGGCGAGCGGGGACACACATTCCGTTATTAAAATCGACGAAAGACGGTTTATGGTGGCGCTTTCGGACGGTATGGGGAGCGGGGAATACGCAAGACGCATTTCCGAAAGCACGATTTCCCTTTTAGAAAGTTTTTATCGGGCGAAAATGCCGTCGGAAACGGTGCTTTCCACCGTGAATAAGTTGTTGAGTTTTTCCAAAGAAGAAACGTTTGCGTGCGTAGATATTGCCGTCGTGGATTTGGACAACGGCAAAGCGGACGTCGTGAAAATCGGCTCGCCTATCGGATTTATTTTATCGGGGAACACCGTAAAAGTGTTGGAAAGCAGTTCGCTACCGCTGGGCATTCTCGATTGTTTGCGCCCCGACACCGCCACCTATCAACTGTTGGAAAACGACGTGTTGCTGTTTTTAAGCGACGGCGTGGCGGACGCGTTCGGCTCGACCACCGATTTGTACGACGTGCTGAAAAATATCCCCTTTGCCAACCCGCAACAGCTTGCCGATTTATTGGTGCAACAAGCGCTCAAAGCGTACGGGGGTGTTGCGAAAGACGATATGACGGCAGTTGCCGTGCGCCTTTTCCGCGCCGTGTAAATTGCGGGGCGACTTAATAGGCGACGTTCGACTTCGTTGGCGCTCCGCCCGATAAAGCGAAAAAGACGAAACAAAAAATCACCCCGCGCCGATTGGCGTGGGGTGAACGTCGTTATTTTGGAAAGATTATTCGTTGTCTTTCTTTTCTTCCGTAGCTTCTTCTACAGGTGCTTCTTCTACGGGAGCTACTTCTTCTGCGGGCGCAACTTCTTGCGTAGCTTCTTTCGCCGCTTGTTTTGCAGCCAATTTCGCCATTCTTGCGTCCTTTCTTGCTTGCGCTTTCATTTCTTTCGTTACGATACGAGCGGAATCAATACGCGCGCGCATTTCTTGCGGTGTCGGGGGCACGAATGCCGAACCTTCCGCGTTTTCTTCGATAACTTCGTAGCCTTCGTCTCTTTCAAGCAACGTCGCTTCCGTTTCGCCGTCGAAAAGGTGAATGTGGTGCGCGTCGAATGCAAGGTCGATAACGTCCTTAAGCGCAACTACTGCACGGCTGGAAATCTTCGCAATCATTTGCGTAGAGCTGTCGATAATCGAAGATTCTTTGCCTTCGTGGTCGAGTTCGCAATAGATTTGCGTTTCTGCACCGAGTTTTTCGATAACTTCAATACGCGCTTTGATTACCGTGTCGGGCGAACTTGCGATAAACATTTGGTCTTGATGGATATCTTCGGGACGTACGCCGAGCGTAACCGCTTTGCCCGTGTCGAGATATTCGTTGATGTTTTTAATTCTTGCCGCAACACTCTTGGGAAGAAGAATTTTGTTTCCGCCCGTGAATTCCACGTATACTTTACCTCTCTTGGACGTAAGCGTGGATTCCTTGAAGAAGTTCATTTGAGGCGTTCCGATAAAGCCCGCAACGAAAAGGTTTACGGGATAATCGTACAAGTTTTGCGGGGTATCTACTTGTTGCATAAAGCCGTCTTTCATA
>JAZNIR010000055.1:0-11775 GCA_045577595.1 Candidatus Scatosoma sp. | reverse complement strand
GTAACCGCTGTATGAGCGTAGAAATCCAAACGCTAATTTCCAAAACGGCGTACGGTATGCCCCGCCGAATGAGTTTAGGCGTCGATTACAACAAACTCGTCGTGCTTATCGCGGTGCTTGAAAAGCGTTGCGGTATTCCCTTTTTCAACGCGGACGTGTATATGAACGCAATGGGCGGAATTAAACTTGGCGAACCGTCCACCGACCTTGCCGTATGCGCGGCGCTTGCCAGCGCGGCTTGCGACGTACCTATCGACAAATACGTAACCATATTCGGCGAAGTGGGTTTAACGGGCGAAATCCGCCCCGTCAACAACGCGGAAAAGCGGATAAACGAATGTATTAAAACGGGTTTTAAACGGGTGTTACTTCCCGCGAAAAACATGAAAACTTGCGAAAAATATCAAAATAAAATCGAACTTATCCCCGTGCAATACGTCGGACAAATGATAAAAGCGTTAAACTTACGCCCCACGACGGGCGCGCCCTAAAAGAAACGAAAAAACGCTCCGAAAGCCTTATCGCTTTCGGAGCGTTTATTTTTATCCTTTATCAATACATTTTCACGTACGCGTCGCGTTCCGCGCCAACGGAAACGTACTTAATCCGACAACCGCACGCTTCTTCCAAATATTCCACGTACGCAATCGCTTCTTTGGGCAAATCTTCGCGTTTTCTGCACTTGGAAATATCGCAATTCCAACCTTTCACCGTCTTAAACACGGGTTTGCAATCGTCCAAGACGTCGATAAACGGGAATTCGTCAATCACCTTTCCGTTCAATTCGTACCCTACGCAAACTTCGATTTCTTCATACGCGGACAAAACGTCCATCTTCGTAAGCGCAATTTCCGTCGCACCTTGACAACGGATACCGTAACGGGACGCCACGACGTCGAACGGTCCAACTCTTCTCGGTCTGCCCGTAGCCGCGCCGTATTCCCCGCCCAAATCGCGGAGCTTTTTCGCTTTATCCCCGAAATATTCCGCCGTGAAAGGCCCTTCGCCCACGCACGTAGAATACGCTTTCATAATCCCGATGGAATTATCCAGTTGCAACTGCGGAACGCCCGCGCCAATCGGCGCGTAAGCGGCAATCGTCGACGACGACGACGTGTAGGGGTGAATACCGAAATCAATATCCCGCATCGCCCCGAGTTGCGCTTCAAACATAATATTTTTGCCTTCGTCGTTCGCTTTCGTTAAATACGCGCCGACGTCGCACACGAACGGAGCAAGCGCTTTGCCGTATTCTTCAAAATACGCAATCATATCTTCCGTTTTAATCGCGTCCGCGCCGTAACCGCCAACAACGGTAAGGTTTTTCCATTCCACGATATCGGCAATACGCGCGTACATTTTTTCCGTGTTTAAAAGTTCGCCCATACGGAACGCTTTTTTATAATATTTATCCGCGTACACGGGCGCAATCCCACGACGGGTAGAGCCGAATTTCTTATCGGCAAGACGGTCTTCTTCCAAACAGTCTTGCAACACGTTATACGGCATCGTAATCACGGCGCGGTCGGAAATTTTCAAATTTTCAGGGGTAATTTTAACGCCCGCTTCTTTGAGCTTTGCCATTTCCCCGCAAAGGTGCTTAATGTCGATAACCATTCCAGGCCCCATTACGTTTACCACTTCTTCCCGCAAAATACCCGACGGCAAAAGATTTAAAATAAATTTTCCGCGTTCGTTAATAACGGTATGACCAGCGTTGTTTCCGCCTTGATAACGGCAAACGACGTCGAAACTTTGCGAAAGCAAATCCACCATTCTTCCCTTGCCTTCGTCGCCCCAGTTAATACCGCAAATTGATGTAAGCATAGTTCGTTCTCCTTATGTAACCGATTGTTTTTTAAAATCCTTAAACACGCGAAAAAAGCGAGCATTTCGACCTATCCAATCCAAAACGCTCTCATTTTCCGTTTTTTAACGCCATTATTATAGCGTATTTTTTTATGCTTGTCAAGCCGAAAAGGGCGGTAAAACGGATTTTATAAAAATTAAAAATCCACCGCCTACTTTCAAGCAAAACAATTTTTTACGCCATCATAATTTCGGATATTACGTTTAAAACTTTATCGTGGCAACCACCGCAACCCGTCGAACAATGCGTAATTTTTTGCACGTCGTCAAATACTTCCAAAACGTCTTCCATTTTGTTGTGATGTTCGAGCGCGTGTTCGATATCCGTGTAGCTCACTTGCTTGCAGTTACAAATAATTTCGTTTGCTTTCATATTTTTTCTCCTTTTCTTTCGTTTTTATTTTTTAATCGTCGTTTACAAGTTCGTCCGCCAGCGCGTAAATCTGCGCACGGCTTTCCCCCGTCAACGCCGATAAAATTTTCACCGTATTTTGCGCATACCGCAAATTTTTACATTTTTCCAGCAACCCTTTCATTACGCGCGTTGCAACGGGCGCCCAACTGCCGTTTTCGATAAAACCAACCGTGCGGTTTTGAAAGTTATGCTCCACCAAATCGCCGATAAAATCCCGCATAAAAGGGAAAATTTCGCCGTTGTACGTCGTGGTTGCCAGCACCGTTTTACCAAACCGAAAGGCGCTTTCCAACGCTTCCGCCCTATCACACCGCGCCAAATCGGCAACTTCCACCCTTACGCCCTTTTCTTGCAACCGCGCCGACAGCAATTCCACCGCTTTTTTGGTGTTGCCGTACACCGAAGTATAGGCGATAAACACCCCGTCCGTTTCCACGTCGTATCTCGACCAAATATCGTATAAGCGCAAATAATATTCCAAATTCTCCGTCAAAATCGGTCCGTGTAACGGGCAAATCGCGCGCAAGGGAAAATCTTGCAACTTTTTCAATAAATTTTGCACTTGTACGCCGTATTTCCCCACGATACCGAAATAATATCTTCTCGCTTCGCACGCCCAATCTTCGTCTACGTCTAACGCGCCGAATTTCCCAAACGCGTCCGCCGAAAACAACGTCTTTTCCTTTTCGTCGTAGGACACCAAAACTTCCGGCCAATGCACCATCGGCGCGGTAAAAAACCGCAACGTATGCCCGCCGAGCGATAACGTATCCCCGTCGCCAACCGCCACTTGCCTATCGGCAAAATCGTTCCCGAAATAATTTTTCATCATTACGAACGCTTTGGAAGTAGCGACGATTTTCGCCTGCGGATATTTTTCCGCAAAAGCGACGATATTCGCCGAATGGTCGGGTTCCATATGTTGCACGATTAAATAATCGGGCAACCGCCCCGCCAACCCGTCCGACAGTTTTTTCAGCCATTCGTCTTTAAACCCCGCGTCCACCGTATCGAACACGGCGATTTTCTCGTCTTTTAAAAGGTAGGAATTATACGCCATACCGTTTGGCGCTTTGTATTGCCCTTCGAACAAATCCAATTCTTTATCGTTTACACCGATATAAACGACGTCTTGCAAAATGGTCATCTCTGCCACCTATCCTTATAATAATATAATACCATATTTATATATTGCCTGTCAATCGCCCGTTCATTCTTAATTTTCATTTTTTTATTTTTTTAGCACGCTTTTTATCCGAAAGCGAATATACTGAACAAAAAAGGAGCGTGCGTTTATGACCTTATCCCAGCTTTTTACAACCTGCTTGCAAATCCCCTACGAAAAGGTGGGCGTTTCCGCCAATTACGCGCTAAAACGGGACAAGGAAACGCTGTATATTTTCTTTCAAGGCTCGGACGGCGCAACCGATTGGAAAAACAATCTCGATTTCCCCGCCAAACCGTCCGAGCGCGCGGATAAAAGCGTTTGGTTTGCCCATCGCGGTTTTTTAAAAGTTTGGGAAGAAATCCAGCCGTTTTTGCAAAAGGATATCGAAGATAGGTATTATAAAGAAATCGTAATTACCGGTTATTCGCACGGTGGCGCGCTGGCAATGCTTTGCCACGAATACGTTTATTCCCACCGTCCCGATTTACGCAACACTTTAAAAAGCTACGGTTTCGGCGCGCCCCGCGTCTTTTGGGGGATAAAAACGCGCGAAATAAAACGCCGTTTTGAGCGTTACACGGTAATCCGCAACATCAACGACGTCGTAACCCGCCTACCGCCCGCCTTTTTAGGCTTTCGGCACGTAGGCAAAATTTTAAAAATCGGCGCGAAAGGCAACTACACCGCCGTCGACGCCCACCGCCCGCAAAATATCCTAAAAGAACTTCTAAAATACGAGAATACGTAATCTTATAAAACGCAACCACACGGCTACGCTCGCAACCGTGTGGTTTTTTATTTCAATAATAAAACTATAAATCAAATCATCTCATTTGCCATAATAAAAAATCCAACTTTTTAGTTTTACTAAACCATTTATATTCCGTAAATATTTGGTCAAATTCAACTATTTTTTGATTTATTTCAGACATAGACAATGCGCTTTGATACCAATCAATAATTATTTTATATATGGAAATTGCATTTTTTAATTTCTCTTCCCCGCTACAAATAGGCATTTTCAGATTTAAATTTTGCAAAACAAATTTATCCCATATAGGCATATCTGTATTTAAAGTATGCAATAATTTACTTGCAAACGAAGCTTCAACCCTACCCGTATTTTTATAAATTTCAAAAAGAATTTCATCAAAAGAAATCTCTTTTTGCTTTCCTTCTTCCATTATTTTATAAAAAGCACCTTGCCATTCACTATTTCGGCGAACGCGATAAAATCCGTTAAATCTTTTTTGAAACGCTTTATCGGTTTCTACATTTGTGTTTGAAAAATTTCGCATTATTTCCGCGTATTTTTCAATCCCACTTTTTTTGTCTTTAGTCGAAAATAATTCTTCTATATTGATTTTTACAAGTTTTTCCATTGTATAACCTATTTAAATTTTTCAAAGTCAATAAATAAAGCAATCTTCTTGTTCTTTCTTTTCAAAAATAATCAAAATTTCGGGAACTTCTTTTTTATAAACGCTTTTTTTCACTGCCACCATTTCTTTTATATACGACGCCAACGTTTGTTTTTGCTCCGTCGTCAAATCAATAGTGTGTTGCACGATAATATACTCGTCGTCCATATCCGGTCCCATCAAACTGCCCCGTCTATTCCCAAAGGTAAAAAACGGTTTTTCGTTTAACGATTCCACGTACGTCGCCAATTTATCCAACCATTTCGACGCCGTTTGTTTATACGGCTCATCAAACACGTCGTGATTAAAAATAAAACCTACCATATTCAAAACTCCTTTTCTTTAATTATATCATATCGTAAAAATATTTGCAAGAATTTTTTTAAACCGACGAAAATCCCGTCGCCGAAAGCAAAAAAACACGGCACACCCTTTAGGGGATACCGTATTTTTGTGTTAGTGCAACAAAATCTCTAAAATTGCCCTGTTTTTATAGGGTAGCACAACAAAATGACTATCACCTTTTAATGATTACATCCACTATACTTTATTCAATATCTTCTCCTTCGCCAAAAGAGAAAAAGTTTCCGTTAACGAGCACTAATTGTCCTATTTGCTCTTTCTCGATTTTCTCATACCACTGTTGACCTATTTCATATTCAACTTCTTCATCATTCTCTAATTGAAATGTTGCAAAATATTGAAATAAGCTAACAGGCGTGGCAACGGAAACCCCCGCAACAAATTTTTGATACATTCTTTTTTCTTTAACCGTTGCCTCAAAGAATTGCGTTTCAGGTTCTTCAATTTGATACATAGGATTATCACTTTCTAAACTCTCTTCTACTCTTTTTAACAAGAGTTTTAATTCTTCCCAATCTCCTTGCACCAATAATTCTCTCTGTAAAACAATCTTATTGCAAAGAACGATAAACTCGTCATAATATTCTATGGGGTCTATCTTATAGAACGGCAACGAACACGTAAGCCCACTTGCTCTATCTATAAATTGAATACCGTCATTCATAATCTCAATTTGGCTTTTAGGCGCACGCTTATAATAAATAAAAAAGACAATATCGACAAGGATTAACGCACCAAAGCCACCGCATAAAATAATTACTATGTATGTTGTGTTTCCATCACCAAGAAAAATTGCCATTAGCAAAAATATAACTGTGATTAAAATTGAAAAAACTGATACCCAAACCGTAACTTCTTTTTTCTTCTTTTCTTGAATATACGCTTTTGCTGTTCCTGTATACACACCTTTAAAAGCCCACATAAGAATATCTCCCTTATTTTATAAGCACAAATTTATTATAACAGATAATCATGAATTTTTCAAGCATTTTATCCGTTGCTTATTATAATTTTAGGTTCACGTCGAACAGGGGCAATATTTTTTGTTGTACTTTATCTAGGTTAGTTATTAAAAAAGTCAAACGGTGTTTTTAGGGATTTAGACAACCTAATCACGCCGTTTTTGATTTCGCAAATTCAAAATTTTATCAAAATAATCAAAAAAGGGCTTAAAAAGCCCTAAAAATGCAAAAAAAGAAGTGAAACCGTCGTTAGACAAATTTCACTATCTTTTTGGTTGAGGCGACGGGACTTGAACCCACGACCTTTTGGTCCCTAACCAAACGCGCTACCAAGCTGCGCTACGCCTCAATATGTATGCGCCGTATCACGGTTTCCCCCCGCTCAACAGCATAAACAATTATACACACCCTAAAACTTTAAGTCAAGCGTTTTTAAGCGGTTTTTTATAATTTTTCAATAAATTTTTAAACAATGAAAAAGGGCGCAAGTGTTCTCCACTCACGCCGTTTTTATTGCTCAATATATATTATTTGCTTTGAATATATTCGTCAATCGCTTTGGCGGCAACTTTCCCAGCCCCCATCGCCTTAATAACCGTCGCCGCGCCCGTTGCAGCGTCTCCACCGCAATACACGCCCTCAATCGACGTTTTACCTACTTCGTCTACGGCAATTTCCCCGCGACGCAACGTTTCCAAACCAGGCGTTGTCGCTTTCAACAACGGATTGGGGGACGTCCCAAGCGACATAATCACGCAGTCTACGGGAAGGATAAATTCGCTCCCCGCCACCACTTTCGGCGAACGTCTACCGCTTTCGTCCGGCTCGCCAAGTTCCATTCTTACACATTCAATCCCGTTCACCCAACCGTACGAAGGGTCGCGCGGGTCGGTCGTTTCCGTCGCCAAAATTCTCGTCGGATTGGTCAATAAATCGAAGATAATCCCTTCTTCTTTCGCGTGTTCGATTTCTTCGCGCCGAGCGGGCAATTCTTCTTCCCCGCGACGGTAAATAATATGTACTTCCGCGCCCAAACGTTTCGCCGTTCTCGCCGCGTCCATCGCCACGTTTCCACCGCCTACGACGGCAACGCATTTGCCGTGTTGAATCGGGGTATGACTGCCTACGAGATACGCTTTCATCAAATTCGAACGGGTTAAAAACTCGTTAGCGGAATAAACGCCTTTCAAGCTTTCCCCAGGGATATTCATAAATTTCGGCAACCCTGCGCCCGAGCCGATAAACACCGCGTCGAAACCGTATTCGGTTTTCAATTCTTCAATGGTAATCACTCGCCCGATAACCATATTCGTTTCCACTTTCACGCCGAGCGCTTTTAAATTTTCCACTTCCTTTTTTACAATCGCTTTCGGCAAACGGAATTCGGGAATCCCGTAAACGAGCACCCCGCCCGCCACGTGTAACGCTTCAAATACGGTTACGTCATAGCCTAATTTCGCCAAATCACCCGCGCAAGTCAATCCCGCAGGACCACTACCTACGACGGCAACTTTATGTCCGTTGGAGGGGGCAGGTACGGGTTGAACGGTGCAATTCGCGTTATGCCAATCGGCGACGAAACGTTCCAAACGCCCGATTCCCACCGCTTCGCAACCAGCCTTAATGCCACGCGTGCATTTGCCTTCGCACTGCGTTTCTTGCGGGCAAACGCGTCCACAAACGGCGGGCAACGACGAATCTTTCGCAATAATTTGATACGCGGCTTCGAAATCCCCTTCCGCCACTTTCGCGATAAATTCGGGAATTGCAATATTGACGGGACAAGCGGAAACGCAAGGCTTGTTTTTACAGTTTACGCAACGTTTCGCTTCGTCAATCGCCATTTCGGCGGTATATCCAAGCGCCACTTCTTCAAAATTCCCGTTTCTAACGTCGGGGTCTTGCGTCGGCATAGGATTTTTCAACGGATTCATATTAAACTTCGCCATAATTATTTCACCTCCTGCTTAAAGAGATTACAAGCGTCTTCTCTTTCGTGCATTTCAAAATCCGCGTAGGAGCGCGAACGGCTCATTGCTTCGTCAAAATCAATTTCGTGTCCGTCAAATTCAGGCCCGTCCACGCAAGCAAACTTCATTTGTCCGCCCACCGTCAAACGGCAACCACCGCACATACCCGTTCCGTCAATCATAATCGGGTTCATACTCGCAATCGTTTTTACGCCGTATTCTTTAGTCGTTGCACAAACGAACTTCATCATAATAAGCGGTCCAATCGTAATCACTTCGTCAAACGTTTCGCCCGCGCCAAGCATTTCCTTCAAAGGCACGCAAACGTTCCCTTGCCGTCCGTACGAGCCGTCGTCCGTCATCATATAAAACTTGGACGAACACGCCTTAAATTCGTCTTCCAAAATCACCAAATCTTTATTTCTAAACCCGATAATCGACGTAACTTCCGCGCCTTGTTCGTGCAAGGCTTTTGCCACGGGTAACGCAATCGCGCACCCGACGCCACCGCCCACGACGCACACCTTTTTCAAACCTTGCGTATGCGTAGGTTTACCAAGCGGACCAACGAAATCGGGAATAAAATCCCCTACGTTTTTATGATTTAAACGTTCGGTAGAGCCACCCACGATTTGAAAAATAATCGTAACCGTACCCTTTTCTCTGTCGTATCCCGCGATGGTAAGGGGAATCCGTTCGCCGTCGTCGTCGACGCGCAAAATAATAAACTGACCAGGAAGCGCTTTTTTTGCCACGAAAGGCGCGCTAATTTCCATTTGCGTAACCGTAGGGTTCAACGCTTTTTTGCTAACGATTTGATACATCGCAATTTCTCCTTGATTTATACTCCCACAAAATATTATACCGCACCCAATCAAAATTGTCAAACGCTCGAACGGCACAAACGCAAATAATTTTTACAAACCGCGCCGTATCCAAACGCCAACCGTTAACTCTACGCACACCCGCAAAAATCGGCTCGGCGTTCCGCCGAGCCTTTAAATTTCTTTCACATAATTTTCATTTTTCACCCGCTTTTATTTGCTTTTCCAAAAAAGAAGTAGTATAATGTTTTTTGGATTAAACAAACGGACGAATTTCGTCAAAAAAGGACAATATTATGCAAGCGTTACTTTCTTTATCTATCGCGCTTTTATCGGGGCTTTTACTTTCCCGCCTCGTAAAACTTTTACAACTCCCCGCCGTAACGGCGTATCTCGTTGCGGGGATTTTAATCGGGCCTTACTGTCTTGGTCAGTTCGGCGTAAAAGGCTTGGGCTTTCCCACCGAAGCAGACGTAAAAGAACTTTCCGTCCTTTGCGACGTTGCGCTCGGTTTCATAGCCTTTTCTATCGGCAACGAATTCCGCCTTCCCCAATTAAAAAAGATAGGCAAACAAGCGACTATCGTCGGCATATTCCAAGCGGTGGTAACGACGTTGCTCGTCGATACCGCGTTGATTTTATTGCATCTTGCGATGCCCGATAAACTCTCGCTTTCTACGGCGCTCATTTTAGGCGCGATAGCTTCCGCCACCGCGCCCGCCGCAACGCTTATGGTCGTAAAACAATACAAAGCGAAAGGCCCCGTAACGGATATTTTATTGCCCGTCGTCGCGCTTGACGACGCCGTCGGACTCGTTCTGTTCTCCGTTTCGTTCGGTATCGCCAAATCCTTAAAAGTCGGCGCGATTTCCGTGCTTTCCGTCGTCGTTGAACCGCTTTTGGAAATCGTCTTATCGCTGGGCTTGGGCGCGGGAATGGGCTTTTTGTTTAGCCTTTTCGAACGTTTCTTCCACTCTCGTTCGAAACGGCTTGCCGTTTCCGTCGGTTTCGTATTGATGACGATAGCCCTTTCGAATATTATCGACACGCACGTAGGCGGTTTACATATCCGTTGTTCGCCACTTCTTACCTGTATGATGCTCGGCACGATTTTCTGCAACGTTTGCGATTTCTCCGAAGAATTGATGGATAGGGTTGACCGCTGGACAGCGCCCCTTTTCGTGGTATTTTTCGTATTGAGCGGTGCAGAACTGCGCTTGTCGGTATTCACCGATATAATGATAGTGCTTATCGGCGTGGTGTATATTTTAACCCGTTCGCTCGGCAAATACACGGGCGCGTTCGTAAGCTCGAAAATGGCGAAATGCGACGATAAAATCGTGAAATATCTCGGCATCACGCTCCTGCCCCAAGCAGGCGTAGCGCTCGGAATGGCGAATATGGCAATGAGCGCCGTCGAGCTGGGCACGGAAGGGATTTTAATTGCAAATATCACCCTTTTCGCCGTACTCATTTACGAACTAATCGGCCCGATGCTGACGAAGATTGCCCTTTTAAAAGCGGGCGACATCAACCCCGAAGGCAAAACGAGCGCCCGCCACGAACACGCCAAGAAAAAAGCGTTGGAAAAGCAAGGGCAAAACGGCGAAACTTTATAAAAATTCTCACGCTATAAAAATATAATTAAGTCACATAAAAACAAAATATAGCAACATAAAACTATGGACAAATAAACGAGGCTCTGTTATAATATATTTTATAACAGAGTTTTGTTTTTTTAACGGAGAAAAATTATGCGTTTTGAAAAATACAGCCAATTTTATTACGAACCCAAAGACGGCACAATTCTTCGCCCAATGGCAAAAGGAAAAACCTTTTCCTTTTTAGCAACCCCTATCGAAGATAAACGGTACAAGCTCTTTTTTACGGGAGAGGTAGGGCTTTTTTATCAATGGAAAAACGAGCCCGACCACCCGTCCGTTTATAAATCCATCGTTGATTCGCTTTCGTCAAAAGAAGCGGAAAAGTCGGCTTTTGCGCTTTGTTTTTCTTCTAAAAAACCCGAAGAATTTATCCGTAGGGTATATAAAAAGATTATTTGGCAACCAAGACTTTCCTATCTCGACCTTGTTCCCGTTCCCGAAGAATGGGAAATTGGATTTTTCGTAAAAGCAAAAAGATTAAAGATAAACGCCGATTTGGGCGGATATTTGCGAATGCGCGTAGCGGTTCGTTACGTAAAAGACGGGGTGAGCATTCATTCCAATTTAAATCCCCCCGATTGCGTATATACCGTCGACGTTCCCAACGGGGATTACGCATATCAAAAGTTATCTAAAAAAATCACGCTTCCGAAAGGTAAAATCGCGTCCGTCGGCGTTTTCCTTGAAGGGGTAAATTACAGCGGAGAAGTGTTTATCGAATCCCCTTTCTTTATCGGCGGAAATTATAATATTCTCCCCGATTTTGCTCCACCCGTTCAAGACAAGTCGCATTTCGACTGGACGGGACAATATTTTTCCCGTAAGGAATGGCCGGAATTTCGGGTAACGCTCAACGGCGAAAAAATATTCGAAGGGGAAATTTTCGAACGTTGCCACCGCGATTCCGAGTGGGAAGTAAGTATTCCGCGCGGGATTTTAAAACGCGAAAACGAGCTTTATATCGAGCTTATCTCCGATTATCACGACCCTTTGCCTTACACGTTGCACGAAATCGGACTTATCGAACAACCGGCAGGCGATTTTTCGCTTATCGCCGTATCCGAAATAGGCACGGCAAACAGCTTTGCCTACGCGCTTATCCGCACCGAAAAGGACGGC
>JAZNIR010000054.1:0-4292 GCA_045577595.1 Candidatus Scatosoma sp. | reverse complement strand
TCTCCTCTTCTTCTATATAAATTGCAATTTCTTTTTCGATTTCTCTAAGTTCGATGCTGCCGCCGTTTTCCACGATGCGCACTCTTGCCGCTGCCTCGTCCACCAAATCGATGGCTTTATCGGGCAAAAATCTGTCGGTGATATACCGCGTCGACAATTTCACCGCCGTTTCAATCGCTTCGTCGGTGATGACGATGCCGTGATGTTCTTCGTATTTCTTCCGTAAACCTTTCAAAATAGCAATCGCGTCCTTTTCGGACGGTTCTTCCACCCAAACGGGCGTAAAACGCCGTTCTAACGCGCTGTCTTTTTCGATATATTTACGGTATTCTTCAATCGTCGTTGCGCCGATTACTTGCAAATCTCCGCGCGCCAACATCGGTTTTAAAATATTCGCCGCGTCCATACCGTTATCCGACGACGAACCCGCGCCCACGATGGTGTGAATTTCGTCGATAAACAAAACGATATCGCCGTCTTCCATCACCGCGCCGATTACTTCTTTTAAGCGTTCTTCAAAGTCCCCGCGATACCGCGCGCCCGCAAGCATTCCCGGTATGTCCAACGAAAACACCGTTTTATTATACAACTGTTCGGGCACGTCCCCGCTCACTATCATTTGCGACAAGCCCTCGATTATCGCACTTTTTCCAACGCCCGGTTCGCCGATAAGCACGGGATTGTTTTTCAATCGACGGGAAAGCACTTGCACCACTTTTTCAATCTCTTTTTGTCTGCCGATTACGGGGTCGGTTTTACCCTTTCTCGCCCGCTCCGTCATATCCGTTCCGTACGACGCCAATTTTTCTTCCGCTACGCTTTTTTGCTTGTTAAACGCGTCGCCTTTTTCCATCGTAGCCGAATTTTTTTGTTTATTTTCTTGTTTTTTTAAGGCGTCTACGGCGTTATCCGTTTTGGCTACGCCACCCGTATAATCACTTTTCAACGGGTTTAAATCACCCTTTTCAAGTTCTTCTTCCCCGAATATTTTTTTGTGCTTCAAAGCAATTAACGCGGTTTTCGTACGCGCTTTCAACGTTTCCACGTCCGCAAAACGGCGTAAAATTTTAACGGCGAAACAATCGTCCGTTTCCAAAATTGCGTACAACATATGCGCCGTGCCCGCTTTCGTGTCCGTCTCTTCGGCAAGAATTACCGCTCTATCGTACATTTTTTGCGTACGGACGGTAAGCCCCGACACTTTCGAACGCTTGTCGATATTCTTCAAAAACACCTTTTCGTATTCGTCTTTCGCTACGCCTTCGCCTACTAAAATACCGTACGCCACACATTCGGGCATACACAAAAACGCGCAAACGAAATGTTCACTGCCAACGTATTCCGCTTCGTTTTCCGCTGAAATTTTATTGCAAAGCTGTAACGCTTTTTTGAAATTTTCCGACGCTTTGGAAAGTGGTTGCATATCCTACCCCTTAAAACGTTATTTTTTCTTTAATCGACGCGTACGACGAGCTCGGGAAGCACCTTGCTTGCAATTTGCGCGCGCATAAGGTCGCACTCGTATTCGCTTGCGCCTTGTAAATTGTTTTCCAATCGGAAAGACGCGGGACGCATATTCGCTAAAAAATCGTTTAAATCTTCCGCGCTACGCGCCTTGAAAAATCCGAGCGCCACACCCAATTTCACCTTAACCATACCCGCCGTCAATTCCTTTAAGGGAAGTACTGCGCAGTTTGTTAACGAACCGTACGCCCGCAAACACGCGTCTTTAAACGGGATTTTTTCCGCGCGCAACACGTCTTCTCTCGCGCGCAGTTCCAAATCGCACAACGTCATCGTCATTTGCATCATTGTTTCCAACACTTCTTTTTCGGATACGCCCAGCGTGCGTTCGTTGCTCACTTGGTAGCTATATCCTTCCGCAACCGTACCCTCGCCAAACACACCGCGCACCGTCAATCCGCCCGCCTTTAACGTAGGCACGACTTTTTTCAATTCTTGCGTATGCGCCAACGCAGGCAAAAACATCATCACCGACGCCCGCATTCCCGTTCCTAAATTGCTGGGACAAGCGGTTAAATATCCGAGTTTTTTATCGTACGCGAAGTTGAGCGTAGCACCCAAGCCTTCGTCGACGCCGTTAATTTGCTCGTACGCTTTATATAAATCGAACCCTTTATAAATATACTGCTCGCGCAGATGGTCTTCTTCGTTGACCATAATGGATATGTTTTTATCCGCCGAAAGAAACACCGCGCCCGTTTTTTTACGCATCAGCGCGGGGGAAATCAAATGCTGTTCTTGCAACAACGTCGCTTGCGTTTTGCTGGTTTTCCCCATATCGTACTTTTCGAACTCGTCTATTTTTTTTAGCTCTTTTTCCACCAAGTACACGACTTCCGACGCCAGCTTTTCGTCCATTTTTTCAGGAAACGGATACGCTTGCAAATTACGGGCAAGCCGAATACGGGTAGACGTTACGAGCGTTTGTATAAATGCGGGCGCTTGCGCCATATAAAGTCCTCCTCGTCGCAACCGTTTTGCAATTCTTTTAAACGCTTAGCGTACTCTTTCGCGCGCTCGAAGTCCCCGTCTGCGTTTAATTTGTCAATCACCGTTTTCAATTCGTACACACGACGGGACGTTTTATCCATTTCCCCGCCCAGCGGTTTTTTGCCGTTATGCACGTCCACTCCTTGCATTTTAACGACCATCGGAAAAAGCACGCTTTCCAATGCGTCGTAACACATAGCGCAACCTACGAGTTTGCGTTTTTTCACTTCTTCCGCGCTCGTACCGCAATACGGACAAACGAGCGTGTCTAAATCAGCAACTTCCTTTTCCGTGTTGCCGTCTAAAAAACGCTCGTGATAACAATCCAAACAATAATAACGTACGGTTTTTTTACCGTTTTTCAGTTGCTCGTACGTTTTCGTCGCTTGATTTTTTTTACAATTTCCGCACAGCATAAAAAATCACCCGTAAACCGTTTCTCTTTTTATTCGTCCAAAGTTTTCTCTTCCGTATTTTCCGCTTTTACAGCTTTTTCTTTCGCCTTTTTCGGCAAATTCCGTTTCACGAACAAGTAACGGAAGAACGTCCAAAGCACTTCCAAAACCTGCAAAGGAATACCGAGCAAAAACAAACACCAAAGCCCGTCGAAACTGTTATGTAATAATATAGAAACTTCCCTTGCCGTTGCGTATAAACACACCAAACCCAGCCAAATAACGCCCGTTACACCGATAAAGTTTAAAAAGCGGTAATGCCAAATGCTGGCGTATACGACGATAACGACAAAGGTTAATTCCGTCGCGTAAAGAAAGGTTATCCACCAAGGATAAGTCGGACGGAACAAATGCCCGCCTACGAATACGCACGTTGCAAGCAACCACACCATTCCCATCGACAATAACGTAATAAGGATATGCAATCCCGCCGTATTTTTCCGCTGGGTAATGCTCGGCGTTTCGTCACCTACAAGGTCGTTAAGCGTAACGCCGTACAATTTCGCAAGCTCCATTAAAATATACACGTCAGGCACGCCGTTCCCCGATTCCCATTTGGAAACGGACTTGTCCGAATAGTTGATTTTTTGGGCAAGTTCCAACTGCGTCAACCCTGCCATCTTACGGTAATACACCAAATTTTTTGCAATTTTTTCGTTTATTTCGTTAAAATTTTCCATAATACTATGATAGCATTTTTTTTTAATTTCGTCAAGCGGGTAAATAGCTTTTCCTTTATTTTTATGGCTTGAAAGCGCTTCCGCAACGCACTTTTCCGCCTTTTTAGCAAAACGGGAGATTTTCCTTTCGGAAATCCCCCGTTCGTTTCGTTTTAATAAGCCCGCGCGTAGATAATCACGTGTTGTGCTTTCTCTCCGCACACCGCGCAAGTTTCCGCGCTTTCGCCTTCGGCGTACACACGCGCCGTCGCGCCCGTTTCTTCTTTTATTTTATCTTCGCAAGCACGACAGCCACACCAGCCCGCTTTTACGAAATTGCCACCGTCTACGCCCGCCAAAA
This sequence comes from Candidatus Scatosoma sp., assembly GCA_045577595.1. Lineage (GTDB taxonomy): Bacteria > Bacillota > Clostridia > Christensenellales > Borkfalkiaceae > Scatosoma. The sequence continues at coordinate 303 of JAZNIR010000054.1, read as the reverse complement.
TGCCTTGCATATCGTCCGCGTAAACGATACGCCCGTCCCGACGCGCCCGCGCCGATTCCAGCATATCTTTTTGCACCGTTTCTAACAATTCTTGCACCGATTGTACGCAATCGTCAAGCGGTTTTTCAATCTTTTCAAGCGTATCTCTACGTACGCAAAGCATCTTGCCCGCTTCGATATCGCGCGGTCCAAGCTCGATACGCACGGGTACGCCTTTCATTTCCCATTCGTTGAATTTCCAACCGGAACTGTTGTCGCTGTCGTTGAGATGAACGCGCACCCCCGCCCTTACGGTAATGTCCT
>JAZNIR010000053.1:0-3987 GCA_045577595.1 Candidatus Scatosoma sp. | reverse complement strand
TTGGCTCACAGAACGACATGGCTACGATCCGACTTGGCGTTTATTATACGGCGTATATTATACACGCATTTTTACACGAAAGGGTGTTCGGCGCGGATTATGCAAAAACAATCGGGGTATTTTTCGCGTATCTTTTCGCTGACGGCGTTTTCCGCGTCCTTTTCTTTCATTTTACAATCGGCGGGCAACACCAAATCGAAAATGAGATTAAAACTCGTTTCGCCTTTCGTCATACGGAAATCGTGAATGGAAAATTCGGGATTGATTTCTTTCGCGCAATTTTCCGCCACCGAGCGCAATTCGTTCACCGTCGGGTCGTTGACGATAATCGGGTCGAGATGTACGGTAACGATACAGCCGAATTTTTCGTGCATATCCCGCTCTAATCTATCCACTTCTTCGTGGGCGATATTGATGTCCGAATCGGACGGAATTTCCGCGTGGAAGGAAACGATTTGTCTGCCTACGCCGTAATCGTGCACCATTACGTCGTGTATGCCGACGATGCTTGGATAATTTTCCGTAAATTTATAAATGTCGTCCACGAATTCTTTATCGGGGGGCGAGCCGAGCAACAAGTCAATCGTTTCTTTCGCTGCTTTAATGCCCGCAAAGATGATAAAGCCCGCGACGAGCAATCCCGCGTATCCGTCGATAGCCACGCCGAAAAATTTTCCAATCAGCGCGGAAACGAGCACGAGCGTCGTGGCGATACAATCGCTTAAACTGTCCATTGACGAGCCTTTCAAGGCGGTGGAACGGCTGTATCGGCTCATTTTACGATAGAAAAAAAACAACCAAAATTTCACCAAAATCGCGGCGACTAAAAGGCAAATCGTAACCGTGCCGACGGTGGGAACGGTAGGATTTAAAATTTTATCAAAGGACGATTTCAAAAGCTCTACGCCCACGTAGATAATCAACATATCCACGATAAAACCGGATACGTATTCAATCCGTCCGTGTCCTTGCGGGTGGTCTTTATCCACCGGCTTTAAAGCCAGCCGAAAGCCAATCAGCGCGATAATTGCCGAGCCCGCGTCGGCAATATTGTTAAACGCGTCGGCAACGATAGCAACGGATGCGGCGATAATCCCCACCGTCAGTTTGCCTACAAAGAGCAACACGTTTAAAATAATGCCCGTAAATCCCGCCAACGACGCGTATTTGGCGCGCGTAGCGGGGTCTTGTAAATCTTTATTTTTGCCGATAAAAATGCGTATAAGTAAATCCGTCATAACAAAACCTTAAAAATACGTAGTTTCTTTATTATATTCCGCAACGAAAATTTTGTCAATCAAAAACGGGAAAAAAGCGTGAAATCGCTTGGAAAGGGTTGACAGAAAATAGGAAATGTGATAAAATAGCCGTAGCAATAGGGGAGTAGTCGGCTTTATATAAAGTTGTTGCGTCTACAACACTGAAAGCATTTTCAGGCGGAACAGTAAACGACAAGACTTATGCGCGATTTTTTGCGTATAAGCCTTATTTTTTGGAGAAATATATGAATATTTTTGTAGCTATCATTCTTTTAATCGTAGGATTTTTTTGCCTTGTAAAAGGGGCGGATTGGTTCGTAGACGGGGCGGCGGGGATTGCCGAAAAGTTACGCGTTCCGTCGCTTATCGTCGGGTTAACTATCGTTTCGTTCGGCACGAGCGCGCCCGAATTGGCAACGTCGGTGATTTCTTCCGTGCAAGGGAGCGCGGATATTGCCGTTGGTAACGTGGTGGGGAGCAATATCACCAATATCCTTTTAATTTTAGGTATTGCCGCCGTAATATGTCCGCTCGTTGTGCAAAAAAGTTCGTTGCTTTTTGATTTTCCCGTGCTGTTGGGCTCGTCCGTACTGCTTTTATTGCTTGGCGCGTTCGATAAAGAATTGGGACGCATAGACGGCTGGGTTATGTTTGTTCTTTCGTTGGCGTATATGGGATTTTTAATATGGTATGCAATCCGCGAAAGCAAAAAATCCCCTACCATGTCTGCGTTGAACGAACACGAAGTCGTCGTGGAACGGGAAGAAGAAAACAAAAAAGGCTTTTCCGCTTGGTACGAAAAGAAGAAAGAAAAAGCGTGGTTTTTAACGGTGCTTACTTTGGTTGGATTGGCGCTCGTCGTTGTCGGCGCGTTATATTGCGTAATTCCAAGCGCAAAAGCGATTGCGGAAAAATTACGCGTACCCGAAAAGATTATCGGGTTGACGGTGGTGGCAATCGGGACGTCGTTGCCCGAGCTGGTTACTTGCGTTATCGCGGCGAAGAAAGGAGAAACGGATATTGCCGTTGGGGATATCGTCGGAAGCAACGTATTTAATATTTTACGTACGCTCGGTTTGTCGGCGATGATTATCCCGTTGCCGTTTAGCTCGTCGTTTGCAATCGACGGTTTGATTGCTTTATTTGCGGCGACTTTGCTTTGCGTATTCGGATATATGAAAGGGCAAAAAGTGCGTAGATGGGGCGGTTGGCTGATGTTGGCTTGTTTTGCGGCGTATTACGTATATTTGTTTGCCTTTTAATAAAAAAAGAAAAAATTTTTTCAAAAGGCATAGCAAAAACGCTTGCCAAAGGAAAGAAAATCATATATAATAGTCGTTGACTTCGAGCGTTCCACTGCCTTTTTCGGGTGTAACGAGGAATTACACAGCGGGTTATGAACGTTTCGTAAATAACGGAGGTAAAGTCTGAAATGAAAGGATTGATTGAAGCTATCAACGCAGAAAACTTAAAATCCGAAGTTCCTTCTTTCGAAGTAGGCGATACGGTTAAAGTCGGCTACAAGATTATCGAAGGTGGCAAGGAAAGAGTGCAAAACTTCGAAGGCGTTGTTATCGCAAAGAGAAACGGCGGTATTTCCGAAACGTTTACCGTTCGCCACATCTCTTACGGTATCGGCGTGGAAAAAACGTATCCTCTTCACTCCCCGAAAATTGCATCCATCACGGTTGTAAGAAAGGGTAAAGTTAGAAGAGCGAAACTTTACTATTTGCGTGGCCGTACCGGTAAAGCAGCGAAAGTTAAAGAAAAGATTTAAGTTCGGTTTATCCGAAAAAAGGCGAGTCTACCCAAAGTCAAAGGTAGACTTGTTTTTTTATTTAAAAAATATACGAAATTTTGTTTACTTTTTTCTTCTTTTAGGTTACAATATAAAGCGAGAAGATAAAGCGTATATATAAGGAAGCGGAAAACGTCGAATTTTCCCGTAAACTTTTACGCAAGGAGAAAGGAAAGATGATTGCCAAAGTACAAAGTTACGCGCTGTCGGGATTAGAGGGTGTGCCCGTTACGGTGGAAGCGGACGTGTCGAGGGGTTTGCCTTCGTACGACCTTGTCGGTTTGCCCGACGCCGCCGTGAAAGAATCGCGCGAACGGGTGAAAAGCGCGGTGAAAAACAGCGCGCTGGAATTTCCGTCGCATAAAATCACCGTCAACCTTGCGCCCGCGTACGTAAAAAAAGAAGGCTCGTCTTTCGATTTGCCCGTTGCCGTCAGCATTTTGCTCGCCTACGGCGGATTGACGGCAAAGGTGGATAATATTATCTTTCTCGGCGAATTGGCGTTAAACGGCGATTTGCGCCCCGTTACGGGTGTGTTGCCTACGATTATCTCCGCGCGGGATAAGGGCTTTACCACCTTTATCGTGCCCAAAGGCAACGAAAAGGAAGCGGGTTACGTGCACGGCGTTTGCGTGTACGCGGCGAATAATTTAAAAGAAGTTGTAAATCACCTTTCGGGCGAAGCACCTTTATCCGCGCTTGTTCCTACGCAATTTTCGTCCGCAACCGAGCAAAAGAACGCCCCTTACGATTTGGCGTTCGTGAAAGGTCAACCGATTGCCAAACGCGCGTTGGAAGTGGCGGTGGCTGGCGGACACAATATTTTATTCGTAGGTCCGCCGGGCAGCGGTAAAACCATGTTGGCGAGGTCTTTGCCGTCGGTGTTGCCCGATATGTCCTTCGACGAGGCGTTGGAAATTACGAAAATTC
>JAZNIR010000052.1:0-23090 GCA_045577595.1 Candidatus Scatosoma sp. | reverse complement strand
TTGGCCCCCGACTTCGTCTGACGGGGGAAGGCGCGTGTGGCGTTTCGTCGCTTACCGTCGCAAAATACTATCTTCACCCGTTTGAAGAACCTTGCATTTCTTTTAAAAACGGTAGCGGTACGGTTTTTTTCACGGGCTGTAATTTGCGTTGTCCGTTTTGCCAAAATTTCCAGCTTTCACGGGCGGAACGGGGCAAAGCCGTAACCCCGCGCGAGCTTGCGGATATATTCAAAGAGCTGGAAGATATGGGCGCGGAGAATATTTCGCTCGTTACGCCTTCGCATCTCGTCCCGTACCTGCTTGCCACCTTTTCGATTTACAAGCCGAAAATTCCCGTCGTTTACAACACGAGCGCTTACGAAAAAGTCGATACGCTTGCGCGCATCGACGAATACGTAGACGTGTATTTGCCCGATATGAAATTTTATTCCCCCGCCCTTTCCAAACGGTATTTGGGTAGGGAAGATTACTTTGAAATAGCGGAAAAAGCGATTGATTTTATGGCGCGAAAACCGTTACAATTAACCGCCGACGGAAAAATGCTGTCGGGGCTTATCGTCCGTCATTTGGTGATGCCACTTTGTGCAAGCGATTCGAAAAATATCGTGAAATGGTTTGCCGATACGTTAAAAGACAAAGCGTATTTAAGCCTTATGAGCCAATACACCCCTTTGGGAAAAATCGAAAACTTCCCCGAACTTTCCCGCCAAATCACCGCGCGGGAATATCAAACGGTGGTAAATACGGCGCTCGATTTAGGCATCGAAAAATTATTCGTGCAAGAACGGACGTCGGCAAACGAAAAATACGTGCCCAGTTGGGATTTTTAACGCTCGGTTTTATCCGTCGCATCTTCGGCGTCGAACAACGCGTTTTTCATACGCACGATTTTACTGGTAAGCTTTGCCACGCGCGGGGGCGTGGCGTAGGCGATTTCTTCTTCCATTCGGCGGATTTTTAAAAAGTTTTTAAGGATATTGCCTTTCATCGTATCCCCCCTTTTCAGTTTTACTTTGTGCAATTCGCGGAAGAGCTATACCGCGAAAAAGGATAGATTTATGTTAATTACAGCGGAAAATATATCATTCGGATTTAACGGCGGTTCTCTTCTTGAAAACGTCCGTTTTAGCATAAACGAAGGCGAACGCGTGGGGCTTATCGGTGGTAACGGCGAAGGTAAAACCACGCTTATCCGCTTGATTTTAGGGGAATTGGACTGCGAAAGCGGGGATATTTTCCGCAAAAACGGCATCAAAATCGGTTATCTTGCCCAAAACGGCGGATACGATTCGAAAAACACCGTTTTTGAAGAAATGCGCGCCGTCTTTGAAGAAGATATACGCGCCGTCGAAAGTTTGCGCGAAGTCGAGCGGGCAATTGCTAAAACGAACGGGCAATCGGCGGAATATAAAACGCTTTCCGCCAAATACGAACGCTTAAACAAACTGATTTCCGCGCGGGACAGTTACAACTTTGAAGTAAAAATCCGCGCCGTACTCAACGGTATGAATTTTGCAAACGCGTACGAACAACCGATTGCCACGATGTCGGGCGGAGAAAAAACGCGGTTAAAACTTTGTCGGCTTTTATTGGAAGAACCCGACCTTTTGATTTTGGACGAGCCTACCAATCACTTGGATATGAAAACGCTGTTTTGGTTGGAAGAATATCTTTCCACCTTTAAAGGCGCGATTTTAACGGTGTCGCACGATAGATATTTTCTCGACAGATTAGCCACACAAATTTTCGAATTGGAAAACAAAAAGCTTTCGGTGTTTAAAGGCAATTACACCAAATATAAAACGTTAAAAGCGGAAAAGGTGGCGCGCCTTATCAAAGAATACGAAAAACAGCAAGAACAGCGGACGCATATGCAAGAATACGTGGATAGAAATCTCGTACGCGCGTCCACGACGAAAATGGCGCAATCGAGAAGAAAGGCTTTGGAAAAAATGGAGCTTGTGGAAAAGCCTTGCCTGCCACCCCCCGCGCCTAAATTCTCTTTCACCTATACGGAAAAACCGTACGAAAACGTATTGCAAGTAAACGGTTTGCATTTAACGGCGGGCGAAAAAGTATTGTTGGAAAACGCGTCCTTTTCCATTACGCGGGGTGAAAAATGCGCCGTCGTCGGCGATAACGGTACGGGCAAATCTACCCTATTAAAAGAACTCGTAAAAAATAAAAACGTCGCGATTAAATTCGGGCGTTTCGTGAAAATCGCCTTTTACGACCAAGAAAACGCCAATCTCGACGGGGAAAACACCGTGCTCGGCGAATTATGGTTTCGCCACGTCCGTTTAGAACAAACGAAAGTACGCGCTATTCTCGCGGCGGCGGGATTGTTTGCGGAAGATATGGATAAAAAGGTGCGTATGCTTTCGGGGGGCGAACGGGCAAAACTCGCCCTTGCCGTTTTTGAATGTGAAAACGGCAACGTACTCTTTTTGGACGAGCCTACCAATCATCTCGATTTGCCTGCAAGAGAGAGTTTGGAAAGCGCGTTGCAAGCGTTTGACGGAACGGTGGTGTTCGTTTCGCACGACAGATATTTCATACAGGCGTTGGCGGGGAAAATTATCGAACTTGAAAACGGGCAGTTGCGCTCTTTTTCGGGCAATTACGACGCGTACACCGCGTATAAAGCCAAATTGAAAGCGGAAATAAGCGAAAATGAACGCACACATACCCCCGTCGTTTTGAAAAATACGCAAGAAAAATCCACGTATTACCGTTCGAAAGAAGAACGGGCGAAAGAAGCGCAACAGCGGGCGAGAATTTCCAAAATCGAAAAGGAAATTTCTTTATTGGAAACGGAAGAACAAACGATTAACGACGAACTTTGTTCCCCCGCCGTTACGGGCGATTTTGCGCTTTTAAACGAGAAATGCGAACGACTGGAAAAAATTAAAACGCTTTTAGACGAGCTGTACGCCGAATACGAAACGTTAATTGAATAAAAATACGCCTTTACGGAAGGTTTTATTGAAAAAAATCTTGCGTATTCCCCTTTTTTATGTTATAATGATAAAAAGGATGATAGATAGGAGCTTTTATGAATTACGAAAAAATCATAGAATTGGTTTATAAAACGAAAGAAATCGTGTTCAGCAAACCGGACGTTTTGATGGTGGAAATGAAAGGCGCGTACGATTTCGTAACCGCCGTGGATTTTAAAATCAGCGATTTTCTCAAAGACGAATTGTTTAAACTGTATCCCGACGTAGGGTTTATGACGGAAGAAGAACAAAACCATCTTTTAAAAGATAAATGCTTTATTCTCGACCCTATCGACGGCACGACGAATCTCGTATACGATTATAAAATGAGCTCGATTTCGCTTGCTTACGTGGAAAATAGACGCGTACAATTCGGCGTCGTGTTTAATCCTTTTACCAACGAAATGTTCTTTTCCGTTCGCGGAAAAGGCGCGCATTTTTACAGCACCCGTTTCGGCGTGAAACGGCTTTTGCAAATCGGCGTGGAAAATTACTCGTTCGATACGCTTTCCGTCAGCGCCCGTCCTTTGAAAAACGCGCTTGTGGAATTTGGCGCTGGTTCGTCCCATAAAGACGAAGCGGACGAAACTTTTCTTCGCGCAAAACGGGTGTTTACCAACTGTTTAGACCTTCGGCGCATTTGTTCGACGGCGATTGCTATTTGTTATATTGCTTGCGGTAGATTGGACGGCTATTTTGAAAAGGTAATCAAGCCTTGGGATTATGCGGCGGGTATTCTTATTTTGGAAGAAGCGGGCGGTGTTTCTTCCGATTGGCAAGGCGAAGCGTTACCGCTGGACAAGGCAGGCACGATTATTTGCGCCAATGCAACGGCGTACGAAGATTTAAAAACGCTGGTAAATGAATAATCACATAACGTTCTTACACAGGAGAAAATTATGAAACAGATAAATAATCACACGGCAAACGCGATTGGTAAAATACACGGCACGACTTTTTCCGTTTTTTTAATTGCAAATTTAATTATTACGGCGCTTTTGAACGGCGAATTGTTCCCCGTCTTGCAAAAAGTTCCTAACGCGTGGTTGGTGATTATCGGCGCGATTATCGACGCAACGCTGTACGCCGTTATTTACGCTATCGTAAAGAAACTCTTTGATATAGCGCTTATAAAAAACAATAAAAAAATGGACGTAGCGGGAAGATGGTATCACGTGCACGTACCCCGTTTCCTTGGTGAAATTGATTACACGGCGCAACGGCTGAGCGCGGGTTATACGGACATTTCGCGCGAACTGTATGATTTCACGTTCGACGGGCATAACCAACATTTTAAGTTGATTGAAGGCGTAATTATGCCACTTGGCGATTACACCACGCATTGGTTTTCGAAGGCCACGAAATTTGCCGATTTAAACGAATTTGACTTAATCGAAATCTACGAAGCGGAAAGCAAGGGGAAATCCATCAAAACGTTGGATTTTTGCCCTTGTTGCAAATCCAAATTCGACGCTCCCGTGCCCGTTTCCGAATCGGAAAACTTTCGCTACGGCATACACACCTATAAATTCGTCGGCGGAATCAACGGCGAATGCGAAAAGATTGAAGCCGATTTCACCGATTGTTGGCCGTCTTTGAAAAACGGCGATTTGTTCTTTTTCCGCACCGAACAAGAACGGAATAAATTTATGGAACAATATTTTGCCATTGGCAGAGCAAAAAAAGCCGAAGCGCAATTGCCAGCAAACGAATAAATCCCCACTATTTAACGTGATTTTCGGTCAAAAAATCATTGACTTTTTATCCATAGTGGGGTATAATAAATAGCGTTGAAAAATTTAAATAGTGTGCAGGCGTATCGAAGCGGTCATAACGAGGCGGTCTTGAAAACCGTTTGGGTGAAAGCCCACGGGGGTTCGAATCCCTCCGCCTGCGCCAAAAAAAAGGATAAGCTTTTTGCTTATCCTTTTTTTGTAGTACGTGGAAGACAGCACGGTTCTCTGAATTATCGGGGGTTCGCGCGACGAGCGAAAAGCGAACATTTGTAAAAAAGGCAAAAGCTGTTAAGCGAGGACGCTTTGGCGATAGCCAATACCCCTCCGCCTGCGCCAAAGAAAAAAGACGGAAAATCTTCCGTCTTTTTCGTTATACTTTTTATAACGCCGAAATTACTATACGCGCCAATACGTAACAACTTACTATGGTCGCCGCGAAAAAGACGACGCCAAGCGCCAACTTCACCCATACGTTTTTCGTATATCTCGTGCTGATAATATTCAAAGCGGCAAATATCCCGCTTACACCCCCACCGAGCGCACCGCCGACAAGGGGGAATATTTTCACAAGCGCCACCGAATTCCCCCAAGCCATAATAAAGGAAAACATTAAAACAGACAATAAGATTACGTACCATTCGGGCTTTGGCACGACCTGTATTTTTTCTTCTTTGATCGTAACCGCCATTCCCGTCAACATATTCCCTTTCAGCCCGACGCTTACCGTTTCTTCCCCTACGTTATATTCAAAAGCCTTTCGATTTACCTTTTTTAATTCCACGTCGTTGATATACAATTTTTTCTTTCCCGTCCAAAAACTTTCGCTGTAAACAATCTTGCCATATTTTTCGTGTTGAATAATCGTTTCCATAATTCTCTCCTTTTCTTTTATGATACTATATTTGTTAGGCAATGTCAAGTATTGTAAACAAATATTTTCCGTTTACATATTTATATTATACTCTTACTACTGTAAGAAGTCAAGTATTTTTCTTACATTTGTGAGATAATATTTTTATGAGAAACGTTTTTGGGGAAAGATTGAAAGAATTAAGAATGGAAAATCGCGTCGGACAAATCGAATTGGCGACGGAGCTTGGCGTAAGCAAGGGCATTATCAGCCTTTGGGAAAACGGCTTACGCGAGCCAAAACTTTCCAATCTTACGCTAATTGCCCGATATTTTAAAGTGTCTATCGACTATTTAGCGGGTTTGGAAGATTAAAGAATAAAAATTTACAGTCGTGGACGAATCGTCCACGACTGTTTTTCGTTTTACACGCTTTTAATCGTTGCAAAAAAAGGCAGTGGAATCGGTGGCGTTCGGTTTTCTGCCAACCGACGTGTTGTCTTTGCGACGGTTTCGAAGTTCGGGCACGGGATTGGGCGCTACTTGGTAACGGTAGTCCATTCCCCTACGCGCAATAAAGTTTTCGATAACGATATGCGACGGCACGATTTCATCCGTGGGGCTTATCGTTTGTTGAAAACGGAAAAAGTCGGCGTCTTTGGGCAAATCGCGCACCCGTTTATACGTTTCGCGACAAGTGGTGTATTGCACCGTTTCCCCTAAAATTTTGCGCACGTAATCTATATTTTCGTGCAACGAAATCGGCGCGGGGAATTTCCCGTCTTTAATCACTTCTTGCCAATCCTTATTTTCATATTTTTTCAGAAGCTCCACCGCTTTATGTAAGTGCGCGATTTCCATTTCCAAATTTTGTTCCCACAACTTTTTCACGTACGAATCCGTTTCCGTTTGATAACAAGACCAATACAAATAACATTCGCAATATTCGTGCCAAAGTAGCATTTCGAGCCACGTGGAATTGGGGTCCATTAGCGATTCGTAATGGGTTACGTGCTCTTCTTCCACGAGCGCGATTTCTTGATACAGCCTACGCCCGATATCCGAACAAGCAAAATTCGTTACGTTCATATAATAATTCATTGTTTGCTGTTCGGCGGCGGTGATAATCATTGTGGAAAGCACCGTTTGTACGTCGCTCGTTTTCGCGTTGATATTTCTCCGTACGTTATCCATTGGATACCGTTGATGCGCAATCGTCGGGCGTCCAGGCATAATTTCCGTATATCTGCCCACCAACCATTCCGCCGCCACGCCTTGTTCCATTTCCAATAAATTCGCGTAACGGTATAAATGGTCGAAGTCTTCCAAAAGCGCAAAATCGAGCGCCGTTTTCACGCAACAGTCTTCTTCGCGCTTAGCAAGCTCCGCCGTAAGGTCGACGGCAAGTTGTTCGTAACCAATCGTATGTTCTAAAATGCTCTCGTTTGCGGGTTTTAAAAGGGAGATTTTCAGTTGTTGTTGTTTTTCCACTTCGCGCGTGAGCGCAATTTCCCGCCGTAAATCGTTGTCGCAAACGTGGCGGGCAAATTGGTGAGAAAACCAGTTGGCTTCAAATTCCGTGCCGTTCATTAAAATAATACGCGTTTTGGTGTACGGGTCGACTTCTCTTTTATCGTAAGAGCGGGGATACATTTCTTTCCAATTTTGAAAACTGCTTTCTATGGACGTCGGTTTTTCTTGAAAGGGATTCATTCTTTCACTCCTTTTTTTCGATTTTTCTTTTAACAGCTTATGCGAAAATGCGCATTTTTGTCCACAAAAACTTTTCTACACCCGCAAAAACACTCGCTTTTTTTATCAGATAGTGATATAATAATCGACGGATTATACGAAAGGAGCAAGTTTATGCAAACGGCTGTAAAAGGGCGAAACCCCCACCACGCCCACCATCACGGCGTGATTTTTGAAACGATAACCGCGTTTTTAAAGAAAAACGCCGTTTTATGTATTGCCATCGTTGCAGCGCTGATTACTTCGATTATCGTTCCGCCCGACAAGGCGTATTTGGGTTATTTCGATTTTAAAACGCTCTCTTGCCTTTTTTGCGTGCTTGCCGTCGTTTGCGCTTTACGGAATATCCGCTTTTTCACCGTTCTTGCGCGAAAAATCGTAAAACTGTTTAAAACCGCGCGCGCGTCCGTATTGGCGCTTGTATATATCACCTTTTTAGGCTCTATGCTGATTGCCAACGATATGGCGCTTTTAACCTTTTTACCGCTCGGATTTTTCGTTTTATCGTCGACGGACAAGCGAAAATATATGGCGTTTTCCTTTATTATGCAAAATATCGCTGCCAATCTCGGCGGTATGTTAACGCCGTTTGGAAACCCGCAAAATTTATATCTTTACACGAAGTTTAATATTCCTACGGGACAATTCGTCTTAACCATGCTCCCACCGTTTTGCGTATCGGTGGCGCTGATTACCCTTTGTTGTTTTATTTTCGTAAAAAAAGAACCGCTGGAAATTGCCGACGAAAAAGTGCAACTGCCCGCTTTGCGTACCGCCGTTTACGGCGTATTGTTCGCACTTTCCATTATTATCGTGTTCAACGTAATTCCCTACTGGATAGGGCTTGTCGTTATCACCCTTTCCTTGCTGTTTTTGGATAGAAACGCGCTTAAAAAAGTCGATTACGGCTTACTGTTCACCTTCGTAGCGTTCTTTATTTTCGCGGGCAATATGGCGCGCATACCTACCGTGCAAAGGCTGTTTGAACGGTTGATGTCGAAAAGCCCTTTGCTCGTTTCCACACTGTCTTGTCAATGCATTAGCAACGTACCGTCCGCCATTTTATTAGGGCAGTTTACAAACGATTGGCGGGCAATACTCGTCGGTGTCAATATCGGTGGCGTAGGCACGTTGATTTCGTCGCTGGCAAGCCTGATTACCTTCCGCGAATACACGTCGAAAGCGGGCGGAAAGGCGGGCAAATACGTACTCTTATTTTCCGCGTTTAATTTTGCGTTTTTAGGCGTACTCGTCGCTTTGGAATATTTCGTATTTCTTTAATCAAAGGAAAAATCAATGGATAAAAACTTTCAAGACCATTTAAAAACGCTTGCCTATTCGCTTGGCGCGGATATAATCGGATTTTGCGCGTTACCGAACAAAACGCAAGTTTTGCCCAATTTGCCTTACGCCCTTTCTATCGGCGTAAAGCTTTCCGATGCGGTGCTCTCCTTTATCGACGGCGCGCCCACCTACGCGTATTTTCAGCACTACCGCACGGCAAACGCACTGCTCGATTCCATCGCTTTTCGGCTTTCAAGAGAGATTGAAAAGGCGGGATTTTCCGCTTTTCCTATCGCCGCCAGCCAAAGTTTGGGAAAAGACAACCCCTATCGCGGTGTGATTCCGCATAAGACGGTTGCCGTTTTGTCGGGGCTTGGGTTCGTCGGAAAAAGCGGTTTGTTTTTATCGACGGACTACGGGAGCAAAGTCCGCCTTGCGACGGTGTTGACGGATATGCCCTTACAAAGCGAATTGCCCGTAATCGAAAACGGGTGCGGAGATTGCCAAATATGCAAAAACGCCTGCCCCGCAGGCGCGATATTCGGGGAAAAACCCACTTGCAACGGCGAACGGAATTTCGACGCGGAAAAATGTTCGAAATATATGAAAGCGCATTTTCAAGATATCGGCAGGGGTAGCGTATGCGGTGTGTGCATCAAAGTTTGTCCGAAAAATAAATTATAAAAAGAAAAAGCTCGCTTATAAAAAAGCGGGCTTTGCTTTTATGAAAAATCAATATTCTTCCACGCCGAGTATATAATCAGAACTCACGTCCAACAACTTGCAAAGTTTTGCAAGCGTATCCAATGCGGGAAATATATTTAATTTCATATATTTGGAAACGGTTTGCGGAGAAACCCCTATCGCTTTTGCAATTTCTTTTTGCGGTATTCCCGATTGCCTTATGCTTTCTCGCAACCGCCGTTGAATTTTTTCCAATTCCATTGTAAAACCCCTTATAAAATATCATCTATTAAATTATCGCATATTATGCGATTTTTGCTTGACAATCGTATATTAGGTGATTTATAATAGAAACAGATTTTACAAAGGACGGTTTTTATAGTGGATTATATCGACAAGAATTTAGAAAAAAACGAAAAAGTGCTGGCAAAAGCAAAAATAAATTGGTTTATTATCGTATTGCCGATTATTTTAACTATTATCATTGAGATTATTATTATTATCGCAACAGGCTTATTTAAAGACTATACACTAGACGAACTGATAGACTATTATAATAATCATAATGGCGAACTTCCTTTTGGTTACGAATTGGATTATTATTCCCCCTACGGAGTTCGGAAAAACGAGTTTAAAATCGCCATTGTTGTTATAGTATCGCAATTATTGGCTTTTATTCCACTCATTGCAGGTATATCTACTTTTTTAACAAATAAGTTGGCGGTTACGAATAATCGCGTTATGGGAAAAGTAGGTATTTTCAGTATTACAGCGATTGATTTTCCTATCCAAAACGTTGAAACAGTTATGCTTAAAGCAACGTTTTGGGGAAGAATTTTCCATTTTTATACACTCTCGATACGCGGAACGGGTGGCAGTAAACGAACGATAAAATGTGTTTCGAATGCAAACGAAGTAAAAAATGCAATCACTTTTGCATTAAAAAAGCACGCCGACGACGCAAGAAAATTACAAGCAATGGAAATTGCCACTGCGTTAACACAACGACAATCCTTTACAACCACTCGCCCGTAAAAAAATCCCACCTGCGGGTTTATCATTTCGTCGCATACTTGGTATGCCTATTTTGAAAATTTTAAGAGCGTTTGCAATCGCAAACGCTCTTTTTTATTCTTCTATATAGGTAAATCTTTGAAAGGTTTTTCCGTCCCTTTCCACCCTTTCGTTCCACATGGAAAGGGGGCGTATCCACGTTTCTCTATCGCCGTAAAACGCGCGGTAAATTACGTACGTTTCGCACGTTTCCGAGTGCTTGGCAAAGCCGAGTACTTCGTATTCCCCGCCTTTAAAATGACGGTATTTTCCAAGCTTGATTTCGCCGTTCATATCAATAATAGGTAATCGTGCGCGTAAACGTATCGCTTTCGCCCGCTTCCACTTTCACCACGCCGTCCTTTTGGGAAAATTCGATATTTTCTTTGCCAATAACGTCGGGCAAATTTGTCCAAGGCTCGATACAAATAAATTTACCTGCCCCACCGCGCCACAACAACAAGTTAGGGAAACCGTCAAACGTAATATCCACGAGCTTTTCCCCGTTTTTGCAAAGGCTTACTTTACGCGAACGGATATCTTTCAAAATGAGCGTTCGGCTGTCGACGAAAAATTCTTCGGGAAGTTTAAACGTTTCCCATTCGCCGAAATCCAACGTTTCGCCCGTCAAATAACCGCCTTCGTTATGGTCGTAATGTAAGACGCGTTCTTTCGTTTCAAACGCAAGTTCGTGCGCGCCGACGATATCGTCAAGGGCAAACGATTCGTGTCCGCCGATGGCGTAATACAACGTTTTATCCCCCGTATTCGTCATTTTACTGTCGATAATCAAGGTATTTCCCGAAAGTTTATACGTGATTTCCAAGCAAAAATCGTACGGGTACACCTTTTTCGTTTCCGCGCTCGACGATAAGCTAAAACGGATAAAATCCGCGCCTTTTTCTTCCACTACAAAAGTGGATTTTTTTGCAAAACCGTGCGCCGAAATCGGGTATTCCTTGCCGTCTACGACGACGTGGAAATGTCCGCATACGGGGAAAAGGAGCGGACCGTGTCCTGCCCATTCGCCCGTTTCGTTTTGCCACACCCGTTCTTTGCCGTTATGCAAAAGGCTGATAATTTCCGCACCTTGTTCGGCGATGGTTACTTTTAAACTTTCATTTTCCATGATACGCGACATATTATTTACCCCCTAAACACTTTACAAGCACCGCTTTTTGCGCGTGCAATCTGTTTTCCGCTTCGTCGAAAATTTCGTTTGCGTGCGCTTCCAAAACTTCTTCCGTGATTTCTTCTTCGCGGTGCGCGGGCAAACAGTGCAACACCATAGCGTCCGCTTTCGCCACGCTCATCACGTCCGCGTTAATTTGGTAGCCTTTGAAAATCTTCTTTCTTTCTTCCGCTTCCGATTCTTGCCCCATCGACGCCCAAACGTCCGTATAGAGAACGTCCGCGTCTTTCGCCGCTTTCAACACGTCGTCCGTACAAGTAAATTTGCCGTTTTCGCTTGCCCATTTCATAAGCTCGGCGTCCGGCTCGTAGCCTTTGGGACAAGCCACCGATACTTCCATTCCCATTTTAATACCGCCCACGATAAGGGAATTGGTCATATTGTTGCCGTCGCCGACGTAGCAAAGTTTATTGCCCGCCAATCCGCCTTTATATTCGCGAATGGTCATCAAATCGGCAAGCACTTGGCAAGGGTGGCAATAATCGGTTAAACCGTTGATAATCGGAATCGAGCCGTAGGTGGCAAGGTCTTCCACTTCTTTTTGCGCAAACGTCCGAATCATAATCCCGTCGAGATAGCGGGATAAAACGCGCGCCGTATCTTGCACGGGCTCGCCTCTGCCGATTTGTAAATCGCGCGAGCTTAAAAACAGCGCGTTGCCCCCTAAATCGTACATACCCACTTCAAAGGATACGCGCGTGCGGGTGGACGATTTCGAAAAGATTAAACCAAGCGTTTTCCCTTTTAAAAGGTGATGTTTAATGCCGTTTTTCTTTTCAAATTTCAGTTGGTCGGCAAGATTTAAAATTTCGGTAATTTGTTTGGACGAAAGGTCCATCAGTTTTAACAAATGCATTATTTTTCACACTCTTCCTTTATTATTTTGATTGCTTTTTTCAATAATTCCATAGGAATATTCAGCGCGGGGAGCAAACGGATTTTATGCTTGGCTTTAATCACCAAAACGCCCCGCTCGATACAACGACGGATAATATCGCCCGCGTCCTTTTCCGTTTCCACGCCAATCATAAAGCCCAATCCGCTAACGCCTTTTACGCCCTTTGCGCTTTGTAATTCGGAAAATACGTACGCGCTCTTTTCCCGTACTTCCTTTAAAAGTTTATCGTCGATACGGTTTATTACGTTGTTTGCTCCCGCGCACGCAATCGGGTTTCCCCCGAATGTCGAGCCGTTTAATCCCACGCTAAACAAATCTTTCGCTCTATCGTTTAAAAGCGTCGCGCCGATTGGCAAACCACCGCCCAGCCCTTTCGCCGTCGTCATCACGTCGGGCGTTACGCCGTATTGCATATACGCGTACAAACTGCCCGTTCTGCCGTTACCCGTTTGCACTTCGTCGACGATAAACAACATATCTTCCCGCTCCGTAAGCGCTTTTACTTGCTTGACGTATTCTTTATCTAGCGCCGTTACGCCCCCTTCGCCTTGTACGAGTTCGAGCATCACCGCGCAACACTTATGCGTTTTTACAAGCGTTTCCAATTCGTTTATATCGTTTGCCGTCGCGTGCACGAACCCCGCCGTCATCGGCGTAAAATATTCGTGGAAAACGTCTTGTCCCGTTGCGGAAAGGGTGGTAATCGTTCTGCCGTGAAAGGAATTTTTCAAGGTTATCACCGTATAATATTCCGCGCCTTTTTTCAATTCGCCGTATCTTCTCGCCGCTTTAATCGCCGTTTCGTTAGCTTCCGCGCCCGAATTGGAAAAGAACACCTTTTTAAAGCCCGTCCGCTTGCAAAGCGTTTCCGCCAACAACGCGCAAGGCTCGCTGTAATACAGATTGGAAACGTGCTGTATTTTATTCAGTTGCGCAATCACCGCATTTTTCCATTCTTCGTCCGCTACGCCGAATCCGTTAACGGCAATCCCCGTAGCAAGGTCGATATATTCTTTGCCGGTTTCGTCTACGATAACCGAGCCTTTCCCACCCACGAGCGTTACGGGAAAACGGGCGTACGTATTCGCGATATATTCTTTATCTATTTGTTTTACGTCCATATTTTTCGTCCTTTTTTGCGTTTCGTCGTGCAGTTAATCGCCCGACACGAACATCGTCCCCACACCTTCGTCCGTCAACACTTCAATCAGTATCGAATGGGGAATCCGCCCGTCGATAATAAACACTTTATCCACCCCGCGACGAATCGCTTCGATACAGCAATTCACTTTGGGTATCATACCGCCACTAATCACGCCGTCGTGCATAAGCTTGGGCGCGTCGGAAACGCAAACGACGGGAATGAGCGTGGACGGGTCGTCCTTATCGCGCAACAGCCCGACGGTATCCGTCATAGAAATCAAACATTCCGCTTTTAATTCGCCTGCAATCCGCGCCGCCACCGTGTCTGCGTTGATGTTGTACGTGTTTCCTTTCGTGTCGTAGCCGACGGTGGAAATAACGGGTATGTACCCCTTTTCCAATACGTCTAAAATCGGCGAAACGTTTACGCCCGTAATATCGCCGACGTAACCAAGCCGTTTATCTACTTTTTTCGCCTTAATCATATGCCCGTCAATACCGCAAAGCCCAATCGCTTTTCCGCCTTTGTTTTGCAAGAGATTGACGAGATTTTTATTCACCTTTCCCGCAAGCACCATTTGCACGATATCTACCGTTTCTTTATCGGTTACGCGCAAACCGTCGACAAATTCCGATTTCTTGCCGATTTTGCCAAGCATTTCGGTAATTTCCGGACCGCCGCCGTGCACCAAAACGACTTTCACGCCGATAAGCGACAACAGTACGATATCCCCCATCACCGCTTCTTTTAAATCGTCGTTAATCATTGCGTTTCCGCCGTATTTTACGACGACGATTTTGTTATTGTATTTTTGAATGTAAGGCAAAGCTTGCGTTAATACTTCCGCGCGTTGCGCTGTGGTTAATTCCATTTTATCACTCCTAAATTTTTTCAATACGGTTTTTTATTTCATAAACAAAGCCTGACGCTGTATTGCGACGCGGGTTCTTCCTTATGGCAAAAACAAAGCAAGACGCGAGCAAGACGAGAAAGGCGCGGATTTTGCGCAGGGCGCGTACATAGACGTACGCAACCAAGCAAAAACGTAAGCCTGACGCTGTATTACAACGCGGTTTCTTCCTTATGGCAAAAACAAAGCAAGACGCGAGCAAGACGAGAAAGGCGCGGATTTTGCGCAGGGCGCGTACACAGACGTACGCAACCAAGCAAAAACGTAAGCCTGACGCTGTATTGCGATGCGGGTTCTTTGTTTTTAAGTTCTGTAATCGCCGTTAATTTTCACGTAATCATACGTCAAATCGCACCCCCAAGCGGTGGCTTTTCCGTCGCCGTCGCCAAGCGCGATTAAAATTTCGATTTCCTTTTCCAATAAAATTTCTTTGGCAATTTCTTCGCTAAACGGCACGCCCGCGCCATTTTCGCACACGGAAATTTCCCCTTTTACCGAACGGAAACTTACGCCCACTTTCGTTACGTCGACGTCCGCGCCCGAATAACCGATTGCGCAAAGCACCCGTCCCCAATTCGCGTCCGCGCCGAACATAGCCGCCTTGAAAAGCGACGAACAAATCACCGATTTTGCCACCGTTTTTGCCGTTTGTTCGTCCTTTGCGCCACGTACTTTACATTCCAACAGTTTCGTCGCGCCTTCGCCGTCCGCCGCGATACAACGGCACAAATAGGTGGTTACGGCGTTTAACGCTTCGCAAAATGCGTCGAAATCTTCGCCGTCCGCCGTAATTTCCGCATTTTCCGCCATACCGTTACAAAGCACGCTCACCATATCGTTCGTCGACGTGTCGCCGTCGATGCTAATCATATTAAACGAATCCTTCACGTCTTTGGAAAGGGCTTTTTGCAACGCTTCCGCCGAGATATTACAATCGCTGGTAACGAACACGAGCATCGTTGCCATATTCGGGTGAATCATACCGCTACCCTTTGCAATTCCGCCGATACGGCAAGTTTTTCCGCCCGCCGTAAATTCGAACGCGATTTCTTTGGCCTGTACGTCGGTGGTCATAATCCCTTCGCACGCAAAGTCGCTGTGCGCGCCAAGTCCGTCCACAAGCGAGGGAATACCGTTTGCTATCGGCGTAATATCGAGTGGTTGCCCAATCACGCCCGTCGACGCCACGACGACGTCCGTTTTGCAAATACCCAATTTTTTCGCCAACAATTCGCAAGTTTGTTCGGCGATTTCCACGCCGTTTGCGTTGCACGTGTTGGCGTTTCCGCTGTTGCAAATCACCGCTTGCGCTTTGCCGTTTTGGATATTGTTTTTCGTAACGACAAGGGGCGCGCCCTTTACGAGATTTTGCGTATAAACCGCCGCCGCCGTCGCTATTTTTTCGCTGTAAATAAGCGCAAGGTCGCGCTTGGTTTTATTTTTACGAATCCCGCAATGTATTCCGTTTGCCGTAAAACCTTTCGCGGCGCATACGCCGCCTTGTATTTGTTTCAACATACTACTCTCCGTGTTTTTATTTCTATCTCATCAAATTTCGCGTGATTTTATAAAACCAAGCCCTTATCGGCTTTCGCGCCAATTACCAAGTTCATACATTCGATTGCCGCCCCGCTTGCGCCTTTTCCGAGATTGTCGTAACCGGCTATCAACAAAATCCGTTCGTCGTTGCCCGCCACCGTAACGCGCATACAATCTTTTTTCGCAACCGCCAAACCGGACACGAATCCGCTCTCGTCCAAGTTTTCCACGTACTGCACGAATTCACCGTTATATTTTTCGCAATACAAGTTTTTAATATCTTCTACGCTACCCTTAATATCTTTTTTAAACAAGGGCACGGTTACCGTCATACCGCTGTAAAAATCGGCGACTATCGGGCAAAATACGGGCGCGTTTTCCAATCCGCAAACCGCTTTCATTTCCTTTAAATGTTTGTGTTGTTGCGTCAAACCGTATTGACGGGGCGCGCCCAAAAGCGTATCCCGCTCCGCGTTTTCGTAATCGGCAATCATCTTTTTACCACCGCCCGAATAACCGGTGATGGAATGGCACGTAAGGTACGCCGATTTATCTATCAACCCCGTTTCCACCAACGGATACACGAGCGCGATAAACCCGCTCGCGTGGCATCCTGGTACGGCAATCCGTTTAGACGAACGCACTTTTTCCAAGTGCTTTTTCGAAAGCTCGGGAAAACCGTACGCCCAATCAGGGAGCGTTCTGTGTGCGGTGGACGCGTCAATCACCGTTACGTTTTCGTTTTCCACCATTGCCACCGCTTCCCGCGCCGCGTCGTCGGGCAAACACAAAAACGCCACGTCCGCGCTGTTGAGCGCCTTTTTCCGCGCGTTTGCGTCTTTACGTAACTCGTCGGGCAAGGTGATGAGTTGTATATCGTCGCGGGCGGACAACCGTTCGAAAATACGAAGTCCCGTCGTACCCGCGCTACCGTCTATAAAAACTTTTTTCATTTCTCTCTCCAAAGCGTTACAGCGAAGCTTTCACCCATTCGATTTGTTTTCTCACCGATGCGGGCGACGCACCGCCTGCGCTGTTGCGCTTGTTTACGCACGTTTCCAAAGAAATTTCCGTATATAAATCTTCTTCGAAAAGTTCGTGGTATTTTTTATATTCCGTCAACGGGAAATCGTCCAAAACCCGTCCCGTTTGAATACATTTGGCTACGATTTGTCCCACCGCTTTATACGCCGTACGGAAAGGCACGCCCTTTTTCGTAAGATAATCGGCAAGGTCGGTGGCGTTGATAAACCCTTTTTGCGCGGCGCGATAGGTGTTTTCCGCGTTGATTTTCATCGTCGCCACCATCGGCGCAAGCACTTCCAAGCACATCTTCACCGTATCCAACGAATCAAACGTCGCTTCTTTATCTTCTTGCATATCTTTATTGTAAGCAAGCGGTAATCCTTTCAGCGTCGTCAAAAGCGCCATTAAATTCCCGTAAACGCGCCCCGTTTTTCCGCGAATCAGTTCCGCCATATCGGGATTTTTCTTTTGGGGCATAATCGACGAACCCGTCGTGTACGAATCGTCCAGTTCGATAAATTTAAATTCCCAGCTCGACCAAAGTATAATTTCTTCCGCAAAGCGGGAAAGATGCATCATTAAAATAGAAAACGCGCTCATCAGCTCCAAGCAAAAATCCCTATCCGATACGCCGTCGATACTGTTTTGCGTAATGCCGTCGAATTGCAACGCGCTTGCCACCGCTTCGCGGTTGGTAGGATACGTCGTGCCCGCCAACGCGCAAGAGCCGAGCGGAGAATAATTCATACGCTTTACGCCGTCTTGTATGCGCCCGATATCCCGAAGTAACATCATTGCGTACGCCATTAGTTGATGCCCGAAACTAATCGGTTGCGCCCGTTGCAAATGCGTGTACGCAGGCGCAATCACGTCCGCGCTTTCTTCCGCTTTGTCAAGCACCGCGCCAATCACCTTTTTAATAAGCGCCACGATTTCTTCCGCTTCGTCGCGAAGATATAAACGAATATCCAGCGCCACTTGGTCGTTTCTACTTCTCGCCGTGTGCAAACGTTTGCCCGCGTCGCCGATACGCTTCGTAAGCTCCGCTTCGATAAACATATGAATATCTTCCGCGTCCGTATCAAAGGTAAGCTTGCCCCCGTTAATATCTTGCAAAATGCCGTCCAACCCTTGCAAAATCAAATCCACGTCCGATTGTGGCAAAATCCCTTGCGCGCCAAGCATCGTCGCGTGCGCCATCGAGCCTTTTATATCTTGCGCGTACATACGGCAATCAAACCGCAAAGAAGAATTGAAATCGTCCGCCCTTTTATCAAGCGCTTTTTCAAAGCGTCCCGCCCACATTTTTTCCATATCTATTAAATACCTTTTGCCTACCGCGATTGCGGCAGGCAAGGTTTCTCCGTTTTTATTTATTTTTCGTTCCTTTTATCAACGCTAAAATTCCGCTCTATACGCGATTATTTTTTTGCGTTCTTTTCGTTTACTTGCGCTTGCACCTTAATCGGCAATCCGAAAAGATTGATAAAGCCGGTTGCGTCCGTTTGGTCGTACACGTGGTCTTCCCCAAACGTTGCGATTTCTTCCGAATACAACGAATAATCGCTCCAAGCGCCCGCTTTGATGATATTGCCTTTGTACAATTTGAGTTTTACCGTACCCGTAACGTTTTCTTGCGTTTTATCTACGAACGCGGAAAGCGCTTCGCGAAGGGGGGTGAACCATTGTCCGTTGTAAACGAGTTCGGCAAAGCATACCGAAAGTTCTTGTTTTTTGTGCGCCGTGTATTTATCAAGGCAAAGCGTTTCCAAATAATTATGCGCTTTATACAAAATTTCACCGCCGGGCGTTTCGTACACACCGCGACACTTCATACCAACCAAACGGTTTTCTACGATATCCAAAAGTCCGATACCGTTTGCCCCGCCCACTTTATTCAACGCCAAGATAATATCTTTCGCGCTCATCTTCTTTCCGTCGAGCGCTACGGGACGTCCCTTTTCGAAATCAAGCGTGATATACGTAGGTTTGTCGGGCGCTTGCAAAGGCGAAACGCCCATTTCAAGGAATCCTTCCTTTTCGTATTGCGGTTCGTTGCCCGCGTCTTCCAAATCCAAACCTTCGTGGCTCAAATGCCAAAGGTTTTTATCTTTGGAATAGTTCGTTTCGCGGTTAATTTTCAAAGGCACGTTGTGCGCTTCCGCGTAATCAATTTCTTCTTCACGCGATTTAATCGACCATTCGCGCCAAGGAGCGATAATCTTCATATCGGGCGCAAACGCTTTAATCGTCAATTCGAAACGCACTTGGTCGTTCCCTTTACCCGTACAGCCGTGGCAAATCGCGTCCGCACCTTCTTTTTTAGCAATTTCTACGATACGTTTTGCAATTACGGGACGAGCAAACGACGTACCCAGCAAATATTCTTCGTATTTCGCGCCCGCCATCATCGTGGGGATTACGTATTCGTCTACGAATTCGTCCGTCAAATCTTCCACGTATAATTTCGACGCGCCCGTCTTTAACGCTTTTTCTTCCAAACCGTCCAATTCGTCCGCTTGTCCTACGTTTCCGCTCACCGCAATCACTTCGCAGTTGTTGTAGTTTTCCTTAAGCCAAGGAATGATGATGGAAGTGTCCAAACCGCCCGAATAGGCAAGTACTACTTTTTTGATGTCTTTCTTATCCATAATTTTTATCTCCTTACGCGAATATATATTCGCCTTATTCATTGTTTATGCACTCATTATACACCCTAAAAATAGGGTTGTCAATCCTTTTTATGTCTTTATATATAATATTTTTTGAATATTTTTTGCATATATTGCATAAATGTATAAAACGCACCGTATTTTATGTATTTTTGCATAATTCCGCAAAAACGTCTTGCGCAAAACGGACGGTTTCCATACCGTCTTTTGCGTATTTGTCCGCGCCGATTTTATCCGCGTAGTCCTGATTTAACACCGCACCGCCGACGACGATTTTACAAAAAGGCGCTTGGGTTTTTAGCAGTTGCACCGTCTTTTCCATCGACGGGAGTGTCGTCGTCATGAGCGCAGACAACCCAACGAGCGGGGCTTTTAAGGCAATCGCACTTTCCACCACCTTTTCGGGCGGAACGTCTTTTCCTAAATCCACGACGTCGAACGCATAATTTTCCAACAGCGTTTTTACGATATTTTTTCCGATATCGTGTATATCCCCTTGCACAGTTGCAATAACGAACGGGCATTTTTTCTCTTGTTTTTCTCCACTGTTTGCCATATGCGTTTTCAAAATTTCAAACGCTACTTTCGCCGTGTCCGCACTAATGAGCAAATTGGGCAAAAACGCCTTTTTATTTTCGTACGCCTTTCCGATTTCATCCAGAGCGGGAATAATATCTTCTTCGATAATTTGTAGGGGCGTTTTGCTTTGCAATAAATTTTCGCAAGCGGTTTCCGCGCCCGATTTGATGCCTTTTACAATCGCCGTATGCAAAGCCGAACGGTTTTGCGCTACGTCCGCGTTCGCGTTTTGCGCCGTTTGCGTCGTGGTTACGATATTGGCAAGCGTATTCGTCGCAAAGTCCATATATTCCGCGCAATTTTCGTCCGCGCCCGTAAGCGCGCGATAGGCGCGATACGTTTTCATCATCTCCACGCTGTTGGGATTAGCGATTGCGCCGATTAAGCCGTTTTGCAACGCAAGCGCGAAAAAGGTGGCGTTCACCGTATCCCGCGACGGCAACCCGAACGACACGTTCGATACGCCGAGCACCGTTCCCACGCCGAGTTTTTTCACTTCTTTCAAAGCGCCGAGCGTAACGTTTGGCGCATTTTTATCGGTTGCCACCGACATCGTAAGCGTATCGACGAGAATATCCTTTTTCTCTATGCCGTATTTTTCCGCTTCGGCGATAATGCGTTTGGCGATTGTCACTCTGCCGTCTACGTTATCGGGAATTCCCCTTTCGTCCAACGTCAACGCCACCACCGCGCCACCGTATTTTTTCACGAGCGGAAACACCGCGTCCATACTTTCCTTTTTGCCGTTTACCGAATTGATAAGCGGTTTGCCGTTATATACGCGGAGCGCGCTTTCCAAAGCATCTACGTTTGCCGTGTCGATTTGCAACGGCGCGTTTACCACCGATTGAATATTTTGCACGTACGTCGTAAGCGTGCTGATTTCGTCGATTACGGGCAAGCCGACGTTCACGTCTAAAACGTGCGCGCCCTTTTCCACTTGCGCCACCGCTTCGTTTAAGGCGTAGTCCGTATTGCCGTCAATCAACGCTTGTTTAAACAGCTTTTTTCCCGTCGGGTTAATCCGTTCGCCGATAACTATCGGCGCGGAAAGGTCGACGGCGTGCGTGTAAGAAGATACGCACGGTATATTCTTTCTCGTCAACGGAACGGGCGGTACGTTTTCAATCGCTTTTTTCAAAGCGCGGATATAGGCAGGCGTCGTACCGCAACACCCACCGACGATACGCGCGCCTTTTTTGATAAATTCCGCCGTTTGCAAAGCGAATTCTTCCGCCGTTACGTCGTAATACGTTTTCGTTCCGTCCGTTTTAGGCAAACCTGCGTTCGGCTTTACAAGCACGGGCACGGACGCGCGCGCGAGCAATTTATCCACGATAGGCGAAAGTTGTTTCGCCCCGAGCGAACAGTTTGCCCCTACGCCGAGCCCGCCGAGCGTTTCCACAAGCGCCACGAAAGCCGACGGGTCTGCGCCCGTAAGCATTTTTCCGTCGCTTCCGTACGCGCCCGAAACGAGCATCGGTAAATCGCCGTTTTCTTTTACGGCAAGCATTACCGCTTTCGTTTCGTACGTATCGCCCATCGTTTCGATAAACACTAAATCCACGCCGTATTTTACGCCAAGCCGTACTGTTTTTGCAAAGATTTCCACCGCGTCTTCAAAATCCAAATCGCCGTACGGTTTTAACAGTTTTCCCAAAGGGCCTATATCGAGCGCAACGAATTTTTCCCCTTTTCCGGCGGAAAGCGTTTGCGCTTTTCGCGCGTTTTCAACGGCGCTACGTACGATTTCTTCCAATTCGCTTTCGGTAAATTTCAAAGCGTTTGCCCCGAACGTATTCGTACAAACGACGTTACTGCCCGCGTCGAAATATTGGCGGTGTAAATCTATCACCGTTTCCGCGTGCGTGATATTCCAGCGTTCGGGCAATTCCCCGACGGGCAAACCCGCTTCTTGCAAAAGCGTCCCCGTCCCGCCGTCGAGCACCACGACGTTTCGTTGTAAATACTCTTTAAAATCCATCGTCTACACCGTTATCTTACAGTTTTTTCGTGATAATTTCCGAAAGGTTGTCGCAAATTTGCTTGGCGACGTCCGGCTTGTTCATAGAATACACGTGCACGTGCTTAATTCCGTTGGCAAACAAGTCGATAATTTGGTCGGTTGCGTACGCAATCCCCGCTTGTTTCATAGCGTTTGGATTTTTCCCGAACGCGTCCACAAGGCTGGTAAAACGGCGGGGCATAAACGAGCCGGAAAGCTTTATAGCGCGTTCCACCTGGTTTGCGCCCGTAATCGGCATAATCCCCGCAATCACGGGCACGGTAATACCCGCTTCCCGTATTTTATACAAGAAATTATACAACAAATTATTATCGAAAAACATTTGCGTCGTTAAAAATTCGCAACCCGCGCCCACCTTTTCTTTCAAGCGCAAAATATCTTCCTTTTGATTTTTGCTTTCGGGGTGCACTTCGGGATAACAAGCCCCGCCTACGCAAAAATCCGCGTCGCTCTCTTTAAGCTCCCGCACCAATTCCACCGCGTAGCGATAATCCCACGAACTTCTGTCTTCGTTGATGCGTTCTTGCGGAACGTCCCCGCGAAGCGCCAACACGTTTTCAATGCCCGCCCGTTTAAAATCTTCAATGCGACGGCGCACCGTTTCTTTCGTCGACGAAACGCACGTAAGATGCGCAATCGACGGCACGCCGAACTCGTTTTTGATATTTTCCGCGATTTTTAAGGTGTATTCGCTCGTTCCGCCCCCTGCTGAAGCATCGCATGCCCATAGCATGGGCTGATAATAAT
>JAZNIR010000051.1:0-19605 GCA_045577595.1 Candidatus Scatosoma sp. | reverse complement strand
ATAAATCTCATTGGAAAGAGCCGTGATTTTGTATCAAAATCACGCCTCTTTCCTGGTGCGGACGAATATTTTGGCTACGCCAAAGCGTCGTCGCTCGACTACCGCCGTTTTTATCCATTCTCTTTCCTTTCTCGCTCCTCGCGTGAACCCACATTAATTTGCGTTTTCAAGCAGTCCTTCGTCCGCACCACGCAAAAAACGCACCCAAAAGGGTGCGTTCGCGTGGTGCGGACGAAGGGATTTGAACCCACACGGTGTTACCCACAGGAACCTGAAACCTGCGCGTCTGCCAATTTCGCCACGTCCGCGTTATATTCGTCCTTTTTATTTTTTCACGGTGAGAACGTTAACACCGAGTCGGGCAATTAAGCGATTCCAAGTAAACGCTTTCAGATAAATCTTACTTCCGTTTTTTCCAATTTTCCGTCGTTACAGGTAATTTCCCAAGCTTTTCCACCGCTTGAAATACTCCCGACGATTTCTCCGTTTTCTATCACAAGCGCCGAATCGTCTTCCAACCCGTAAGCACGAGTATAATTATAACAAACAATTTTGTCAAAGTCAAGCGTTCTCGCGTTATAATGGGGAGAAATTACCTTTTTTATCCACCCCAAACCTTTAAACATAGCGTATTTTACGCCGTCGTCCGTCTTTAACGAGTCGGTGTAAATATCTTCAAACCAACAAATCGCGCCCGCCGAACAGCCCGCGATAATCACGCCCCGCTCGTACGCGTCCTTAATCAGTGGCAAAAGTCCCGTTTTTTTCCACGAATCCAGCATAAAAACGGTGTCCCCGCCCCCAACGTAAATCATATCCGCTTTTTCGAATTTGGCTTTCATCTTCTCCAAATCCACTTCTTTAAACACGGTGAGCGCAACGTCCGTCTTTATATTAAAACTGCCCGTATATACTTTATGAAAGGTGTTGTAATAGGGCATATAATCGTGGCTTGCCGTCGGGATAAACAACGCGTTTGCGCGACGTTCGCCCGCGCGTTCTTTGGCAAGATTCGCAATATATTCGTCAATGGCAAACGTAGTGCGTTCGCGCAGTTCTCCCCCGCCGATAGCGATAATTTTTTTCATTATAGACACCCAAGTATGCGTTGAAACGCTTTATTTATAATATCTTTTTTCGATTTCGGCGATTTTCGCCACCCGTCTTTCGTGGCGTTCGCCCCCTTCAAACGGGGTGTTTAAGAAAATGCTGACGATTTCTTGCATCAAGCCTTCTCCCACCACTTTTTCGCCAAACGCAATCATATTCGCGTCGTTATGCAAGCGCGTATATTTCGCGCAATAGGTGTCGTGGCAATGCGCGCAACGGATTTTCGGCACTTTGTTTGCAACGATAGAAACGCCGATTCCCGACGAACAAACGACAATCCCCCTTTCACATTCCCCTTTCGACACCGCTTCCGCCGCCAAAACGGCAAAATCGGGATAATCGCAAGAATTCGTGTTGTCCGTACCGAAATCCACTACTTCGTGTCCTAATTTTTTTACGAACGCTATCATAGCGTTTTTTAATTGCAACCCACCGTGGTCGCAAGCAACTGCAATTTTCATATTATATCTCTCCTTTTTGCATTTGATTTTCCGTCTTTTTTTTACGTGGACGGGGCACGTATTTTTTTCGGATTTCTTGGGGAAGTATTTTATCTATCAACGCTGACATACCCCCTGCAATTAGCTCGTACACGTACCGATAACATTCGATATCTTTCCCGTACGGGTCGACGATTTCGTAGCCTACGACGTCGCGAAACGAGTACACGTTGTTTTCGATATTTTCTTCTCCCACCGCGCTTAACGCTTTCCAACGCATATCCATTAAGATATCACGCTGAACGTCCGTCATACAAACGACTGCAAGCGATTGCACGAGCATTTTTTCGGTGATTTGTTTCGACGTAAACGAAAGTGGCTGAAAGCCTTTCTCCATAAGGACTTGCGCCGTTTTTTCGTTCATTTTCGATTTTTTTTCAACTTGCAAGCCCGCCGACGAAATTTGCAAAACCGTCAAGCCAAGCTGGGTGATTCTTTCTTTAAAAATCAGCTCTGCCATAGGCGAACGACAAGTATTTCCCGTGCAAACGAATATGATTTTTTTCTTCTTTTGCGTTTTCATTGCATACCTGCCCCGCTTTTTTTATAATTTTTTGATTACGTCTTGGGAAGCGCACGCTTTATGTAAACGGTTTAAAACGCCCGTCATCACGCCCCCTTTTTCGCTGGGTTCAACCACGATAAGTAGCGTACACATCTTCTCCGCTTGGCGGAGCAATTTATACAGTCGCGTTGCCATTTCCGCCTGATTTTTCCCAAGGTTTAGGCACTTTGCACCCAATTTTTCAAATTCACAAATCCACTTTTCTTCGCAAAGTACTGCAACGCCTTTATTTATAAGGCTTTCAGCCATATAAGCGGAAATTGCGTTTTTTACGTTTTTTGCCGAAAAAAGCATCGTTTTGCAACGGGGCGCGTAATGTTTATACAGCAGTCCCGGACTTTTTACTTTTTCTTCTTTTTCCAAATCGGGCTGATACACGTCGCAAGCGCCGACGACTTTTGCAATCATTTCTTGGGTGATAAGACCGGGCCGTAAAATCACGGGAATTTCGCCCGTGCAATCGCAAACGGTGCTTTCAATTCCCCCAACGCATTCCCCGCCGTCTAAAATCAGCGGGATTTTTCCGTTGAAATCGTCGAAAACGTGCTGGGCGGACGTGGGACTGACGTGGCGGGACAAATTCGCGCTGGGCGCGACGATAGGAATATCCACCGCCTTTAAAAACGCCTGCGCGCCGTCGTGCGCGGGAACGCGGACGGCAAGCGTATCCAATCCGCAAGAGACTTTTTCGCTCACCTTATTTTTCGACGGATACACGAGCGTGAGCGGTCCTGGCAAAAAAGCCTTTCTAAGCGCTTTGGCATAAGGCGGTTCGAAATCAATAATCTTCGACAAATCGTAATCGGTATGCACGTGCGCGATTAAGGGATTATTATTCGGTCTGCCCTTCACTTCGAAAATCCGCGCCACCGCGTCGTCATTAAACGCGTTACCGCCAAGCCCGTACACCGTTTCGGTGGGCATTGCCACCAAACCGCCGTTTTTTATGATATTTTTCGCCTCGTCGATACTTTCGGGCGTGATGAAAGCAATTTTCGTTTCCATTTTAATCAAACGGCAATTCGTCGTCGTTTCCGCCAAGCGGTTTTAAATCCCCTTCCCGTTGGGGTGGCATAGGCGGAATATAATCGTCGACGGGCGCGTCGCCGTATTCGTTTTCTTCTTCGTATTCGATAGGTTTGGAAGAAAATTCGGGCGGTTCTTCTTCACGGTTTTGTTCGTCCACGTCGACGAACTTCGTATATTCGCCGATAAATTTCAGCGATACGCGACCTTGTTCGCCCCCTCTGTGCTTGGCGATAATCAGTTCCGCCGCGCCTTTGACGATTTGCCCCGATTCGATTTCTTCTTTCGTCGCCGTTACTTCGGGACGGTTGATAAACATAACGATATCCGCGTCTTGCTCGATTGCGCCCGATTCACGAAGGTCGGTAAGTTGCGGTTCTTTCGATTGGATACGGCGGAGCTGGGAAAGTGCGACAACGGGCACTTCCAATTCCTTTGCCATAATCTTCAAATCGCGCGTAATAGACGCGATTTCTTGTTGACGGTTTTCCGCGCCCGCCATTTTCGAATCGCCACCCGACATAAGCTGGATATAGTCTATCATTACCATATCCACTTTGCCTTTCGTGCTTTTTAAACGACGGCATTTGGACAAAATTTCCGCAGGCGTTACGCGAGAAGAATCGTCGATATAGATGTTGCTCTTTTTCAGTTGGTCGCTAGCGAGCATTAACTTTTTCCATTCTTTGGCGGAAAGTTGCCCGTCGAGCGCCTTTTTCATACTGACGTTTGCGTACGCGCAAATCAAACGTTGCACGATTTCCGTGCGGGGCATTTCAAGGGAAAATACCGCGCACGTTTTGCCCGCGCGAAGCGCCGCGTGTTCGACAAGGTTCATTGCAAGCGACGTTTTCCCCATACCAGGCCGAGCTGCAAGGACGATAAGCGCGCCGTCTTGCAAGCCGTGCGTCATTTTATCCAGCCGTTTATAACCCGTTGGAATACCGCGAAAGGCGTTGGGGTCGGCTTGTAATTTTTCAAATTTTTCCAACACCGACGCGATAACGTCTTCCCCTTCGGACATACTTAAAAGGGCGGAGCGTTCCGTTTGTTTGGACACGTCGTACACAAGCTTTTCCGCGTACGCAAGCGCGTCCGCGCCGTCCGCGCCTGACGTGGAATTTTCGATTATTTTTTTGGACGCGCGAATGAGTTTCCGATTTAAACTGTCGCGCGAGATAATCTCGTAATACGATTTATAGTTTGCCGACGACGGCGTGATTTGCGTAAGTTCGGTGAGATAGGATATACCGCCCGCCTTTTCCAACGCGCCTTCGCTTTCCAATTCGTCCGACACGGTTACAAGGTCGATAGGTTTTCTCGACGCGAACACTTTACGCATTGCGTTGATAATATATTTATGCGATTCTTGATAAAAATCGTCTTCGGAGAGCTTTTCCACCAAATCGACGGACACTTCGTTGTCGATTAAAAAGCAACCCAAAAGCGCCATTTCCGCGTCGCGGTTGTGTGGCATTACGTTGACTGCTGTTGACATAGTTTTATCCCCTTTTGTTTCTTCGTTTGCTTATCTTACACCAATTTTTTCAATTCGTCCAGCGTTTCTTTAAATTCTTGCATAGCCGACTTAAAAGGCGCGGTTTGCGTAAGGTCTACCCCCGCCTTTTTCAAAATGGAAACGGGGTCGGTTTCCCCGCCCGACGAAAGGAAAGCAAAATAATCTTGTACCGCGCTTTCCCCTTCGTTTAAAATGCGGTGCGCGATAGACACCGCTGAAATAATGCCCGTTGCGTATTTATACACGTAAAACGCGTTGTAGAAATGGGGTATTCTCGCCCATTCGTACGCGATTTCTTTATCGTGCGTCATACCGTTTCCGTAATATTTTTTATTCAGCTCGTAATAAATACCGTTTAAATCTTCTTTTGTAAGCGCTTCGCCCCGTTCCGCTTTTTCGTGCGCCAACTGTTCGAATTCTGCAAACTGCGTTTGGCGGAAAAGCGTCGCGCGGAAAGTATCTAAATAATAATTGAGTAAATATTTCTTTAAATTTTTATCATCGGTGTTTTTATATAAATGTTTCAGCAAAAGCACTTCGTTGACGGTGCTGGCGATTTCCGCAAGAAAGATGGTGTAATTCGCTTTGGAATACGGTTGCGCAGACGTGGATTTATACGTGTGTATCGCGTGCCCTAATTCGTGCGCTATCGTAAACACGTCGTTCGTCGTCGGTTGATAATTCAAAAGCACGAACGGGTGGGGCGCGTCGTACACCCCCGCCGAATACGCGCCACTGCGTTTGCCGTCGTTTTCGCAAACGTCTATCCAACGCTCGTCTTTCGCCTTTTTTAACAACGCTTGATAATCTTTTCCAAGCGGGGCAAGCCCGTCCACCACCATTTGATACGCTTCGTCAAACGGCAATTTTATATCCGCGTTTTCCACGAGCGGTACGTGCACGTCGTAAGCGTGTTGTTCGTCTAAACCGAGCACTTTTTTCCGCAAAGAAATATATTCGTGCATAATCGGCAACGCTTCCCGCGTCGTTTTTAATAAATTTTCGTACACGATAGGGGCTACGTCTTCCCCGTCGAGCGCCATAGCAAGACAACTTTCGTAGTTTCTCGCCGTTTTATAAAATACGTCCTTTTTGACGTTGGAATAGTACGTTTGCGCAATCGCGTCAATCAAGCTGATATACGCGCCGTAATATTTTTCAAACCATTCTTTGCGTTCCCCAGCCGTGCCGTTACGAAGTACTACCCCGTACGTGCCGTGACTCATTTGCACTTCTTGCCCTTGAAAAGTGGCTTTCGGCAAATTCAAATTGGCGTTGTTAAGCATAGAAAATACGCTTTCAAAATCGCCCATAACGTCGCCGCCAAGCGTAAGCAACCGTTCCGCCTCCGCGCTTAACACGTGTTTTTTCGATTGCGCAATCCGTTTTAAACGGTAGTCGTATTCTTTCAAATCGGGGTCGGCGATAAACGCGTTTAAACTCTCGTCGGACAAAGCGGTGAGTTCCGGTTCGACAAACGCGACTTCCGCGAAAATTTTGGAAAATAGCGCGCCCACTTGCGAAAGCGCGGCGTTGGTTTTTGCCACGCGAACGTCTTCGTTTTGGCGCATATTCGCGTATAAATACAGTTTTTCCAATTCTCGCGCGATTTTGTCGATTATTTGCAAACATTCTATCAACGTGTTTTTATCCAACAATTTACCCGAATATATAGAAAAATCGTAGTTTACGTAAGCGTCTTGCACCCGTTTAAATTCCTTTTCAAACGCTTCGTCGCTTTCGAACATATCTTCTATTTTCCAAGTAAGATTTTTCGGTACGTCCTTTCTTTCCATAACTTTTTTATACTCTCTTTTTTATTCGTTTTATACGTGGGTGGCTCGTACACGCTACGTACGCGCCGATTTTTTTGCTTTTATCAGTTTTTGAAACTGTGGATAGGCGCGGGGATATTCCCACCGCGATTGATGATTTTCGACGAATCGCAAGGGTGAACGGGCATAATCGGCGCTCTGCCAAGCAACCCGCCGAACGATACTTCGTCGCCTACCTTTTTGCCGATAGCGGGGATAATGCGCACCGCCGTCGTTTTATTATTTATCATACCGATTGCCGCTTCGTCCGCTATCATAGCCGAAATGGTGGTGGCGGGCGTGTCGCCGGGAATGGCTATCATATCCAAGCCGACGCTACAAACGCACGTCATTGCTTCCAACTTATCCAATGTAATCGCGCCTTTTTCCGCTGCGTTTATCATACCGATATCTTCCGAAACGGGAATAAACGCGCCCGAAAGTCCGCCAACCCGCGACGACGCCATAACGCCACCCTTTTTCACCGCGTCGTTGAGCATAGCGAGCGCTGCCGTCGTGCCGTGTCCGCCTACCGTTTCAATGCCGATTTCTTCTAAAATGTGCGCCACCGAATCCCCCATTGCGGGCGTGGGCGCAAGCGATAAGTCGACGATGCCAAACTGCGCGTGTAAGCGTTTCGCTGCTTCTTTCGCCACGAGTTGTCCCGCGCGCGTAATTTTGAACGCCGTGCGTTTTATCATTTCCGCTACTTCCGTTAAATCGGCGCTGGGGATTTGTTCGAGCGCGTGTTTGACAACGCCTGGCCCTGATACGCCGACGTTAATAACGGTGTCCGCCTCGCCTACGCCGTGAAACGCGCCCGCCATAAACGGGTTGTCTTCCACTGCGTTACAAAAGGCGACGAGTTTCGCCGCGCCGATACCGTCTTTGTCTTTGGTGAGCTCCGCACATTCTTTGAACACTTCGCCGAGCATTTTTACCGCTTCCATATTGATACCCGTTTTCGTCGAACCGACGTTGACGGACGCGCAAAGGCGGTCGGTCGTTGCCAAAACTTCGGGAATCGTACGAATGAAAATGCGTTCGTAATCCGCCGTCGATTTTTGTACGAGCGCCGAATACCCGCCGAGAAAATCAATTCCCAGCGTTTTCGCCGCGTCGTCGAGCGCCTTACCTATAAGTGGCGCTTTATTAGGGAAATTTGCCGTAATTAGCGACACGGGGGTTACCGAAACCCGTTTATTGACGATAGGTATGCCGAATTCGCCCGAAAGCGTTTCGGCGGTTTTAACGATATTTTCCGCTTTTTTACAAACGATATCGTACACCTTATTCGCCGTTTCTTCCGCGCTGTCGCGTATGCAAGTGAGCAACGATATCCCCATCGTAATCGTGCGGATATCGAGATGTTCTTTTTCTACCATTGCAATCGTTTCTAAAACGTCTTTACTCGTGAACATATTCTAACCGTCCTTTCTTACCGTTTTAAACGTTGTGCATCGCGTTGAAAATATCTTCGTGTTGCATATAAATCGCCATACCGATTTGTTTGCCGAATTCGTTACATTCTTTGGCAAGCGCGGACAGTTCTTGTTTCGC
This sequence comes from Candidatus Scatosoma sp., assembly GCA_045577595.1. GTDB lineage: Bacteria > Bacillota > Clostridia > Christensenellales > Borkfalkiaceae > Scatosoma. The sequence goes on along the minus strand of JAZNIR010000051.1, from coordinate 11,511 downwards.
GTCCGTAACGTCCGCTATCATAATCATTGCGAAATATTCCCCTAAAATCGTTTGGGATATATCTTCGATATTCGCGCCCTTGTCCGCCAAAAACGAACTTACTTTTGCAATAATGCCTTTTTTATCTTTGCCCGTTACCGTTACAACCGCTTTCATTCTTCTTCTCCTTGTGCGTTTTCTTCCGTATTCTCCGTTTCTCCCGTTTCTTCGTCTTCGTACTCTTCTTCTTCAAATTCTAACGCGTGTTTTTGCACGATTTCGTATTGCACGATAAAGTTGCTTTGCGTGATATACCGAACCAAATCCCCTTCGCTAAAATCGGGCAACGGTTTTTCGCTGTCGAAATATACTTCCCGTTCCAGCCATTCTTGTTTTTTCTTGCTCCACGTTTCAAACACGCACGCGGAAACGTCGATATTGTCTTTTTGCAAGCTCTTTTCGCGGAAACAGTAAAAATAATTTTCTTCCGTCATTTTCATACCGCTACTTACGTACGAGAGCATTTTATAATATTTCCGCACCCGCCCGTATTTGATAGATAAGAACACGCAAGAAAAAGCCACGTATAACGCCGACGAAACGTACACGCAAGCTTTTGGCAACGTTTTCGACGCGATATACGGAAGCCCGATAAAATATACGAGCCAACCGATACAAAACGCCAAATAAAACGCCGTAACACCGATAAATATCCAAAAATATTTACGTTTTTGTTGGTATGCCGACAAGAAATCGGCGTCGTTATATACACAAATCATACCTTGTCTCCAAACAATTATTCGCCGTCTTGTTCGTACACGAACAGTACGCCGAGTGTGTTTCTTCCGCAATGGCTGGTTACGATAGAGCCTGCCACCGTTTCGATTACTTCGTCGAAATTAAAGAGTTTTTGCACCTTTTCTTTGGCAAATTCCACAAGTTCTCTATCCGCCGAAGAATGGGTAACGAAACAGCGCGTTTTGTCGTACTTGGGATATTCCGCGTATAAATCGTCGACGTATCTATCAATACATTTCATCATATCCCCACGATATCTTCCGCCTTGTACGAGTTGCCCTTCTTTCATTACGATTTTAGGATGTATTTTTAATAAATTCGCGCCGTAAAGTTGCATACGCGAAACTCTGCCCCCTTTGAATAAATAATCCAAGCTGTCGGGGACGAACGACGTGTTGACGTGATGACGGATTTCGTTTACCGCGTCTTCAATTTCGTCTATCGTTTTGCCTTCGTTTAATAAATCCACCGCTTTCATAACCAACAAGCCTTGTCCCGAAGAAAGCGCGCGCGAATCAATTACCCGCACTTTGCCGTTAAACGCGTGGCTTGCTTGCACCGCCATATTGTGCGAACCCGAACTTTTGGACGAAATGTTAAAGTGGAGCACGTAATCGTTGTTCTCTAACTGCGTAGCGAAAAATTCTTCGTATTCGCCAATGCTCGGCGCGCTGGTTTTGGGCAATATTTTCGTGCGCTTTACAAAATCAAAAATGTCTTGCGGGGTGATATCCACGCCGTCGTGATAGGATTCGGCGTCTAAATTAACTTGCAAAGGCAAAATCCCTACGTTGTTTTCTTCTACTAAATGTCCTAAATCGCAAGTGCTGTCGGACGTGATACGAATTTTCATATAATTCTCCTTTCAATCGTTTTCTTTTTTATAATCTTACCAAATCGGAAGTTTGGATAAAAAATTTTGATGTTTAAGCGCCCAATTCGGGATATACCCGATAATGTCGCTCTCTTTATACAATGCGTTTTGAAGATGCGATTTGCCTTCTTGATAACGACTGTCCATACTGCTACCGTCAGCGCTACGGTTGTCGCCTAAAAAGAACACTTCCCCCGCGCCGACTACGTACGTGTCGAAATCGTATTGCATTTTATAGCCGTTATTTTCCCCGTAATAGGCGTACGGTTCGTAAAGGGCGACGTATTCCGACGTGCCCGCGTATTGGACGTACACTTGCCCGTTCTCGCAATACAGCCTATCCCCTTCCGTTGCAATCAGCCGTTTTATAAGATGTCCGCCTTTTACCGACGAACATTCTTCGTAATCGCCTACGTACACGATAATTATATCGCCACGCTCCGCTTTATGGTTTTCGTCGGTGTAACGCATAATCAACCGTTCGCCGTCGTATAACGTTTTATCCATAGACGTACCGTTGACGACCACCCCGCTGAAATGCTTGGAAACGTAAACGCGAACCGCAAAAAAAGAGAAAAACAAAAGGATAACGACGAAAACAACCGTCCAAAATAAATTGTCCGATTTTTTTTCTCTATTGTCCCCGAGCATTTCACCGCCCAGCCCTTCTCGTTTCATTCATTCGCTCCTTGTACAGCCTTGTCCACCGATTTTACGCGCTTTTTTAAATCGTCGCGCATTACGTTGACGTACTTTCCGCACGTTTTACACTGCAATTTTATATCCGCGCCTACGCGCGCCACTTGCCACGTTTTTCCCCCGCAAGGATGTTGTTTTTTAAGCGTAAGTATATCGCCGATTTCGTACATACCACCCACCTTTACAACCAAAGGATATTCCGAACGGCAAATTTAGTATCTTCCCGTTCGCAGTCGAACACCAGCGCTCTACCTTCCAAATAGTTTTGTAACGGTTTGCCACAATTTTCACCTTTGAAATCGGACGCTTTTAACACCGTGCGTTTCCATTTGCCACCGCCTTTAATTTCCACAGCGCAAATAAACCGTTCGCTCTCTCGCGACATTTCGCCCACTTCGACGGATACGTAGAGCGTATCGTCTTTATCGAAATACACGTCGAATGCAAGGAGCGCGTTTTCTTCCGCTACGTACATAGGCGAGCTGATTTTATACGTTTTAATACCACCCACCGAGAATACGCCTTGAATCCCGCCGTACCCTTTTACCATTTTCGGCACGGCTTCCCGTTCGAGAAAAATTCCGCCGACGGAATATTCTTTATAATCGGCTACGCCGAAACAATCGTTTTCGTTGCCGGCAAAAAGCATTCTACCCTTGACGGCGTTTGCGTTCGATTTGGCGTACCGTTTGCCCGAGATTTTCGAAACGACGTAAAAACCGTTGAAATATTTGGCGTACGCGTACACAAACCCCGCCGTTGCGCCCGCAAACTTTTTAACGACGTATTCTAATTTATGATTTTTAACTTCTTTTCCGCTAACTTGGCAAACCTTTCGCCAATCGCGATAGGCGCACTTCGTACGCACGTCCGCTTCGGCGTAATAAATCCCCGCTTCGTCCAGCAAACCTTCTTCGTCGAATTCCACGCGAACTTCCAAGCCGTCGGGCGTTTCTTTCGCCGTAATATTCAGCGTTTCGGGAATGTAAATTTGCCTACCCTTTAAATTCTTTTCCAAGAATAAATCTAAATCGTGCAAGCCTTCTTGCCCGATACAAGCCCCGCTTTCCCCCGAATACACGATAGCATTACCGTCGCGGTTGCCAATTCGCGAATAGGTGTCGTACGCTCTGTCGCAATCAAAGGAAGAATCGTGCAACGAACAAAGCATCAATACGGGATTTTTTATCGACGGCGCATACGATTGCGCCTCTACCGCCGCGATATAACGGTGCGTATCGTCGCTTAAATTATGCGCGACGTCGTCGCTAAATTTCGCAACGGACGAGAAGGAGCGCCAACCCACCGCGTTGACGGGTACTGCGCATTTCACGTCGGGAGAAAGCATCAACTGCCAAGCGAGCGCCCCGCCCGTGCGCACGCCCACCACGCCGATATTGCCCACGTCTTCGCGCGATTGTAAATATTTTACGGCAAAGCGCGCCACGTACAGCCATTCGAACCAAGTGGTTTCTTCCGCAAGCAAGTCGTCCATATCGTACAAACCGCGCGCGGAAAGATAGTTGCCGTATTCCAAAGACGGCGGGTACACCGTATATCCTTTCGTCGTACCACCCTTTTCCATTTTGCCCGAATAATCTATCATAAGCACCGCGTAGCCTTTGTCGGTGAAGTAACGCATCAACTCTTCGTCCACCGAATATCCCGCGTCGGGCAATAACAATACCGTAGGCTTTACGCCCGCCGATTTCGAACGCAAAAATCTGCCGTAGATACGGACGCTACCGTCCGTCGATTGGTGTCCTGAAAAGGATACGCTACTACGGCGAAGTTCCCCTTGTTCGTCGATATCCCACTCGCTGGGGGATAAAGGGGTGTCCATATTAAATTTTTTCCATAAAGAAATTGCGCTGACTATCATAATTACCTTTTTTTCGTTTTTCGCAAAATGCGCGATAAAAGAAGTTGCTTTTCGCTTGCAAAAAGTGTATAATAATTTCACGCACCTGCTTGGAGCGGATATTTATACTATTTTATTATACACTATTTCTTTCGAGAAATCAACAAAAGCGGAAAGGAAGAAGAAAAATTTTCTTGATTTATAGGACGGTTTTTTTACTTTTCGATAAAACCGACGAAAATCCGCTAATTGTTTACAACAATTAACTACGCTTTTTAAGCAAAATTTTTTAAGGGAGAAAACGAAAATGGCGTTTTGTTCTTTTTCCAAAGATTGCGACGGCAATTCCCAAATTACCGTCGAAAATAAATTTATCACCAAGTATTTGCCCGAAGCGGACGGGTTTGCCGTAAAAGTATATCTTTACGGCTTGTATTTGTGCGGTAGTTCTAACGCCGAATTCGGCTTGAAATCTATGGCGGAAGTGTTAAAATGCACGGAAGCGGACGTGGAAAAAGCGTTTGCCTTTTGGGAAGATTACGATTTGGTGCAAATCGTTTCCCGTTCCCCTTTCGCCGTACAATATTTGCCCGTAAAATCCGCTGTTGGACGCCCGAAAAAGGTGCGTTACGAACGGTATGCCGATTTCAACAAGGAATTGCAACGGCAAATGCAAAAAGTGGGAAAATTCGTTTCCGCCGGCGAGTACTTACATTATATGCGCTTTTTAGAAGAAACGGCGATGCAACCGCAAGCGCTCCTTTTAATCGTGGAATACTGCATTCATAAACAAAAGGAAAACGTTTCCCCATCGTACGTTTTCAATAAGGCGAAAAAGTTAATCCGAAACGGCGTTACCACCTACGAACAGGTGGAAAAAGAACTTTCCAATTACAACGTGCACGAAGGGGATTTACTTGCCGTGTTAACCGCGCTTGGCGGGGTGAAACGCGCCGTAGACGAAACGGATTATTCCCTTTTCCGCAAATGGACGGAAACGCTTGGTTTTTCCAAAGAAAGCGTGCTTTGTACGGCAAAACATTTAAAACGCGGAAGTATGACTACGCTCGATTTGACGTTGGAAGAACTGTATAACGCAGGCAAAACCGACTGCGCGGAAATCGACGCGCATTTGACGCAAAAAGAATATATGAGCAATCTCGTTTTCCGTATCGCACGCAAGTTGGGCGTAAAAGTGAGCAATCCCGCTACGTACGTGGACGAATACGTGGAAAAATGGTGTTTGTACGGTTTTGAAGAAAGCTCGCTGTTGGACGTGGCGCTGTTTTGTTTGAAAACGGAGCGGGGTGCGTTTGAAGAAATGGACGGCTTTTTACAAAAACTGTTTGAAAACGGCTTGATTGGGAAAGAGAGCGTAAAAAGCTACTTGAAAGGGAAAAACGACGAATTGAAGTTGTTTTCGAAAATTCAAGAAATTTGCGGGGGAATTCGTAAAAACGCCACCACCCTTTCGCTTATCGCTACTTGGCGGAATTGGAATTTCAACGACGAGATGATACTCGAAGCGGCGTCGCGGAGCGCAACGAGCGGAAATCCCCTGCCGTATATGAATAAAATTTTATCCGATTGGAAACAACAAAACGTGTTTTCGGCGACGGATATTCCCGCGCACGAAAGCGATATGAAATCGACGAATTTTGCGAAAAAGCCCTACCAAAACGCAAATATCGACGCGGTGAACGCAAAAACGGACAGAGAAAGATATTACGCGTTACTCCGTGAAAAGGCGCAAGTGCGCGCGGACGGATTTATGGCGAAAGCGAATAAAAACGCGCAATTTAAAGAGTTGGAAACGGCGCTTTCGAAAATGGAACTTGCTTTGGCGAAAGCGGAAATGTACGAGCCGACGAAATTGCCCGTTTTATCCGAAGAAAAAGCCAATTTACTTTCGAAACGGCAAGCGGTGCTCGCTGAAATGGGCATACGCGAAAGCGATTTAACCCCGCAATATGCGTGCAAAAAATGTTCGGATACGGGATTTTTAAGAAACGGCACGGCGTGCGACTGTTATAAAAAATAAATAACCGTTCTTGGGCAGGGATTTTTAACTTGCTTTTGCTTGGAGCGCGGTTGTAAAAGAAAAAGATTTTTGAAAAAATTAAAAAAGCGCGTGGAAAACGCTTGCATTTTTTGAAAAAATACAGTAATATAAATAGGCGTTTTATAAAAGGCGCGTATTTATGCAGAGATGTCTGAGTGGTTTAAGGAGCACGATTGGAAATCGTGTGTTGCGGGAACGTAACCGGAGGTTCAAATCCTCTTCTCTGCGCCAACGAAAAAAGATATGCAACCGGCATATCTTTTTTGTTTTGTTTTTCGATTTTAGAAGAGGATTTGAGGGTGGGAGCCGTTTTGCGGGAGCAAAACGCTTTGCCCGTCGTTGCATACTTGGTGCGTGGAAATATTTTAAAAGGCTAAACCTTGTACGGTTTAGCCTTGTTCGTTTCATCTTTAATTAGGGGATTTTTCCGCTTGCGCGTCAGAATGACGAAAGGAAATTTATTCGCCCCGTTCGTCCGATTGCGTAACGGCTACTTCTTGCAATTCTTCCGCCGTTTCCGCTGTTTCCACCGTTTCCAAAACGGGCGTTTGCTTTGGCGTGGTTACGTATTTGAAAGAAGTGTGTGCTCCTTTGTCGATTACGTACACCACCGAAAAGAGTATCGCGCCCAAACCTTCCACGAGCATATCGAGCATCGTATCCATTCTACCCGTATCCAAATACCCGTTAATCGCGTATTCTTCGCCGTTGATGACGAATATCGTTTTTACTTCGTCCACCGTGAGCAATTCCCCTTTTACGTGGAAAAGCTCTTCTTGCAACAAATACGATTTAACCGTCGTAAGCAAGCTGTCCTTTTGCATATCCGTACCCATAAAGGTATCCAAGAAAAATTCTACGTATTCCCACAGTACGGCAATTCCCAACGAAAACATAAAGCCCGTAATCACGCACAGCCACACCGATACGTCGTTGCGTTTTAAAAATACTTTGGGTATGTATGCGCCGAACAGGGCGAACACCACGCCCGCCGCTACGTGCAACATTTTATCCCACCACGATACGTAATAATACAAACCGTACGTATGACCGAGCATCGGACAAAACGCGTACACGAGCGCAAATAAGTAGACGGGCAACGGAGCGCGAAATTTACATATCTTTTGCAATACGTCCGTAACGCTTACGTACAAAATGGACATAAAGCACATTATCGGTTGGGTAACCGTTGCTTTTCCTAATATAAACGCTACTAAAAAGTAACCGAGCGACACGACGTTGAAAAGTTGCAACGCGGAAAACACGCAAAGACGGGTGATGTTATCCGCCGTCCATTCGATTTTTCTTTTCGCTTTTTCCATCGCTTTCTTCGCTCCTTACTTCGCGTTTACGATTATTTTCTCCGTTTAGTATAGCATATTTCCGTGCGTCCGTCAATCCTTTTTACGTGTTTGGCTGGAAGTTAACAAAACGCTAACGATATTTTTACGTTTTCAGTTTTCGGCAACCGCCGTTTCTTCCTGCGTTTGTTGGGTTTCTTGCCCTTGTTGCGGTTCGTTTGCGCTTTCTTGCGGGGGGAAGGCGTTGTCGTTTTCGTCGAATTGCATTTGCCCTAATTCGTTGCAACGCTTTAAAAGTTTTTCGATAATTTCTTCCCGCTTTTCGCCGTTTTTCGTCAATTCCGACCAAAGCACGGGTTTGTCGATTACGTAAATGCGTTCGGCTTTTTTAAAGTAGGTTACGTAAATAGGCACGTCGATTCCGCGACGGGCGCAAAGTTCGGCAAGCGCCGTAAAGCCCGCGTGAAATCCTTCCAATTCCGCAAGATACCCTTTATCCGAAACTTCGGGGAAAATAACGATATTGTCCCCCGCTTCGATTGCGCGAACGCTCTCTTTCAGCGTTTTGAAAAATCTACCGTCGCGATAGGTGGAAATCAAATTCAACCCTTTATAAAATAAATTGGTAAGCGGGCTGGCGATTAAACAAAACAGACGGGCAAGATGTAAATTCCAATGCTTTTTTTCGTGATAGTATACGCGCGTTTGGTATTTATACATTTGTACGAGCCCCGAGTTCATTTCGCTTGCGCCCCACATACGGAGCGGTTTGTCGCACCAAATTTCGAGCGACATCGGCGCGTCCGTCCCTTCGTGATTGCTTAAAATTACCCCGCCGTTGCCAAATTCTTCGCCTAAATAGATGAAACGGGGCTTTTTATACCGCCCTTTCATCATTTTTTTCATCAAACGAAACCACCATTTCCGCTTTTGGACGGGTTTTTGTTTTTTCTCCTTGTTTTCTTTTTCTTTCTTTGCCATTGTAACGCTCCGAAAATTTTTCTTTATTATATCATAATTTTTTATGACAAAGCAACCAAAAAGACGGGTTTTGTCATATTTTTTTATGACAATTGTGTGAAAGCTTTTGAAAAGGCGGGCTTTCGTTAAAATCACTTGACAAATTTCGGCGCGATTGTGTATAATTGCAAGGAAAATAAACGACGAATAGGCATTTTATGAAAAAGTTTTTAAAATATTTTACCCCGTTTGAATGGATACTTTGGAGCGTAAGCGTACTCGTGATTACGTTAACGTTTTGTTTGGCGGGAAATTTTCAAGCCTTGACGCTGGTTGCGTCGCTGGTGGGCGTTACTTCGCTGATTTTTATCGCCAAAGGCAACGTTTGTGGGCAGTTTTTGATTATTCTTTTCGCCCTTTTATACGCTGTCGTTTCCTATCGGCAACGGTACTTCGGGGAAATGATTACCTATCTTGGAATGAGTTTGCCAAGCGCCGTCGTTGCGTGCGTTACTTGGCTGAAAAATCCGTCGAAAAAGGGCAAAAGCGAAGTGCAAATCGCGGATATGAGCGGGAAAAAGTGGTTGTTTTTGGCGGTGTTTGCCGTAGGCGTAACAACAGCGTTCTATTTCATTTTAAAGGCGCTTAACACCAACCGACTGTATCTTTCCACGCTGTCGGTTACCACGAGCATTATCCCCGCAACCTTGCTGATTTTCCGCAACCCCTATTACGCCGTCGGGTACGCTTGCAACGATTTGGTGCTGATTGGACTTTGGACGTATTCCTGTTTTTCTTCCCTTTCCTATTTGCCTATGTTGGTGTGCTTTATCGCCTTTTTCGCCAACGATTTGTACGGTTTTTACAACTGGAAACGCATACGGAAACGGCAAGCGTAAAAAATTTTACGGCAAAAAAATTGCCGTTTTTTTATTTAAGAAAACACGAACAAATGTTTGACTTTTATAAAAAACGGCGGTATAATATAAGTATGATTAGCCAAGAAAAATTAACGATTTTAACGGAAGGCGCGAAGTACGACGTATCCTGCTCTTCATCAGGGAGCGGGCGGAAAAACGCGGGCGGAATAGGAAACGGATACTTATCGGGGTGTTGCCATTCGTTTACCCCCGACGGGCGGTGCGTATCATTATTGAAAATACTTCTTTCCAACGATTGCGTTTACGATTGTAAATATTGCCCCAACCGCTGTTCGGCGGACGTTGCTCGGGCGACGGCTACGCCCGACGAGATTTGCGCGCTGACGATGGAATTTTACAAGCGCAATTATATCGAAGGTCTGTTTTTATCGTCCGCCGTTTTTAAAAACCCCGATTACACGATGGAGCGTTTGGTTTTAACCGTGAAAAAATTGCGGACGGAATACGGTTTTCAAGGGTATATCCACTTAAAAGGCATACCCCGCGCCGACGAAGCGCTTACCCGTGAAGGGGCACGATACGCCGACAGAATGAGTTATAACGTCGAACTTCCTTCCGAACGCAGTTTAAAACTGCTTGCCCCGCAAAAGAGCAAGGAAAGTTTGCTGTTGCCAATGAAACAGCTTTGTAACGAGCGCGGAGAATTTATTTCGGAAAAGAAAAAAGGATTGGTGAAAGGGCATTTTTTACCCGCAGGGCAAACGACGCAAATGATTGTAGGCGCAAGCGAAGAAAAGGACGGACAAATTTTGCGCTTAACGCAGGCGTTGTATCGGAAAATGCAACTGCGCAGAGTGTATTATTCGTCGTACGTGCCCGTCGTGCGCGACGCGCTGTTGCCCGATAAGGCGGTTGGGCAGTTGCGCGAACACCGTTTATATCAAGCGGATTGGCTGTTGCGCTTTTACGGGTTTACCGTAGAAGAAATCGTAAACGAAGGCGAAAATTTATCCACCGAATTCGACCCTAAATGCGCGTGGGCGTTACGGAATATGCAACTTTTTCCCGTAGAAATCAATCGCGCGCCGTTGGAAATGCTCTTACGCGTACCGGGTGTGGGCGCGCGGAGCGCGTATAAAATCGTGGAAGCAAGAAAATACACGAAACTTTCTTTCGAAGATTTGACGAAAATGAAAATATCTTTAAAGCGCGCCAAGCATTTTATTACTTGCAACGGGAAATTTTACGGAGAAAAACGGGAAAACGCCGTACGGGGGTTATTGGCGGAAAACCTTTCCTTTATGCAAGCGGAACAGTTGGATATATTTTCCCTTTCTTCCACTCCGCAAAATGCAATTTCCGCTACCTTTGGGGAATTTTAGGCGGGGTATGTACGCGACGAATAGCAAATAGGTGGGAATATGGTATATTTTTTCGACGGCACGGAAAACGGATTTTTAACCGCGTTTTTACAGGCGTTTTCGGACGAAAACGCCCTTTTGACTTCGCGGGATATACAGCTTTGTTTGGGACAAACGCCGATTTTCGTAAAAACGGACGAAGAAAAAGCGGAAAAGGCGAGAAAACGCCTACTTTCTTTTGACAAATACTGCATACACGACTTGCGCCGTTTGCTACGGCTTGGCGAGACGGACAACGAACAAGTGGCTTTCTTATATTTGCGCGTTTTGGCAAAAGCGAAAAAGCCTGTGCGAAGGCGGTTGGCTCTGCCCGAAGTGTACGACGCGATAGAGCGGATTCGGCGGATAAATTTTGAAATCCACCGTCTTCACGGATTTATACGGTTTATGGAAACGGCGCACGGTGTTTTGTACGCGCCCTTTTCGCCCGATAACGACGTTTGCGATTTATTGCTCCCCCACTTTTGCGCGCGGTTTCCCAATTTGCCCTTCGTTTTACACGACGTAAAACGGCGAAAAATCGCTTGTTACGACGGCGAAAATACTTTCGTTTTGCCCTTGCAGACGGCAAGCGTATTGCTTGCGGACGACGAAAGCAAAAAACAAGCGCTGTGGCAAGCGTATTATAAGGCGGTGAATATCCCCGAAAGAAGTCGGATCGTAGCCATGTCGTTC
>JAZNIR010000050.1:0-7063 GCA_045577595.1 Candidatus Scatosoma sp. | reverse complement strand
CCCGTATGTTGAATAGCAAATTCCACTTGTATATCGTTTTTCGTCGTTTTGTAATAAATAGGTTGCGCGTACAAACGCTTTTCCCCGCTCGTATGGCTTTTTACGAAATCGGAAATCCCCCCGTCGTATTTAAACGTAGCGCGATACGGCTCGCTTTCCAAAGCAAGCTCGTCCACTTCGGCAAATAACGATTGTTGGGGCGCAAGACTAAACAAATCTTGTTGTCCGTACGGAACATCTTCCGCGCTTTCCACGACGCTCGGCGTTTCTACGCCGTCCGTTTCCGCATTTTCGTCCGTTTCGTCCGCCATGAGTAAAGCGCGGTTTTTTTGCGCTTCCGCCATCGTAATCCGTTCGTCGATAATCGTAATCTCCACGCCACGATTTAAAAACGCAAGTTCGTTTAAACGTTCTTCCACCGTTTCCAAATCGAATTCCGTTTCCGAAAATACGCGCGCGTCCGGCTTAAAACGGATAAAACTGCCTTGTCTGTTGGTGCGCACACCCGTATCTTCCAAAGGGCCGTCAGGGTCGCCCGAAATGATTTTATTTTTATTCTTTCCCGTACCGTAATGGGAAGAAAAGCTCATTTTATAAATGCGTTTATTGCGGTAAACTTCCACTTTCAACCATTCGGAAAGCGCGTTGGTTACCGACGCGCCTACCCCGTGCAAACCGCCCGAATACTCGTAATTACCTTGCCCGAATTTACCGCCCGCGTGCAACTTCGTAAAGACGAGCTGTACGCCCGAAACCTTTTCTTTGGGGTGTACGTCGGTGGGAATACCACGCCCGTTATCTTCTACGGAAGCGCTACCGTCGCTGTGCAACGTTACTTGCACCTTGTTTGCGTACCCGTTTGCAGCCTCGTCGATTGCGTTGTCTACGATTTCCCAAAGGATATGATGAAGCCCTTTAACGCCCGTCGAGCCGATATACATACCAGGACGCATACGCACCGCGTCCAACCCTTCCAACACTTCCAAATTTTTGGCGCTGTAATCGTTGTTTTTCGTTTCGTTTCCTTCTTTTGCCATATTTTTCCGTTATCTCCTATACAACAAGAAATTTTTCCGTTATCAATTAAAAGCGGAAAAATTTTATGTTAATATCTACCATTTTATCTTATTATAACATCTTTTTTGTAATTTTACAAACGTTTTACGCGATTTTTTTCTCAAATATACCTTATATTGTGGATAAATTTTTATTAAATACGCTATATTGTGTCTAAAATTTGTAAAATCTTTGAAAAGCTACTCGACTCGTACGTGGGCGTTGCGTTCCCTTTTTTCGGCGTTGCTTTCGGATTAAACCATATACTTTCCACGTTCATATTATTTGCCGATTGAATATCCGCCGAAAGACTGTCGCCTATTAAAATCGCCTTTTCTTCTGCAAAGCCGTCGATATTTTGCTTTACGTAATCGGTGAACGCTTTGGCGGGCTTATTCGCGCCGATTTTTTCGGAAACGAATACCTTTTCGGCGTATTGCCAAAGCCCCGCAATATCGAAACGGGATTTTTGAATACGGTAGGTGCCGTTCGTAACGATAAACACCCTACCCCTTTGATTGAGTTCTTTTAAAAACTCTTCCGCGCCGTCCAAATATAACGGATTGGTTGCCAAATGGTATAAATACCGTTCGTTAAACGCCGTCGCGTCCAATTCTTGCATACCAACTTGCGATAAATAATAGGGAAAACGCTTTTCCAAAAGTTCCGCGCGGGTAAGTTTTTTCTCTTCCAATTTTTTCCAAAGTTCGTCGTTGATGCGCTTGAAATTGTCGCCGAATTTTTCTTGCCAAACCGCACCGCCCTTTTCAAATGCGTAACGGAGCGCGTTTTTCGACGCGCCGTGAAAATCAAGTATCGTATCGTCAGCGTCCACTAAAAATATATTCTTCATTCGTTATTTATCCCCTTTGATTACGGCAAGCTCTTTCAACGCGCGCGTATATGCAATATATAATTCGCTTGTTGACAACCCTTTTTCCACCACGACGACGGACGTAAATTCCAAACCTTTGCTTTCGTACACCGTCATTACGTTGATTTTCGATTTGGAAACTTTCTTCTTTTCGCCTAAATCGTTGTACGATTTCCGCATATACGTTTCCTTTTCGCTTTCCGCGCATATAATCGCTTTCAACCCCTTTTTCTCTTTGAAAAAACCGTTGACGCCACGCGCGTTTATTCTTTTTACTTCTTCCCCGTTAAAACCAATCGGTTGCATATCCAACGAAAGCGTGGACGATACGAAATCGACGATTTGATTGGTGTTGCGGTAGTTTTGATTGAGCGTGTACGTTTCAAATTCGGGGAACGTTTCTTGCCAATCTTTTACCCCCCGCCAAGCGGTTACGTTTTGCGCTAAATCCCCAAACACGTTAAACGACGCTTTTTTATTGATTTTTTGCAACAGCTCGTATTCGCACGGAGATATATCTTGCGCCTCGTCCACGAATACGTAGGAATACACGGGGGAAAGCGAATCGGTAAGCCCCGCGCAAATACGGCAAACGGCGTACGCGTCCGAGCGGTACATTTTCGTAGAAGTCATTCCGTATTTCTTCTTGTATTTTTTCACCGTTTCGCGATAAAAATACCGCACGACGTCCACGAAATCGTTTCCCGAACCGATTTCACAAAATTCCTTTTCCCCGCGAAGATATAAATAAAATTCGGAAAACGCCGTTACGTTTTCGCCGATTGCGCGCACTTTATCCGACACGCGTTCCACTTCTTTTACAAGCTCTTCCCGACGGGCAATTCTATCGGCGTACGTGTAAATTTCCACCGAGCCGATTTTTTGACGAAATCTTCTTAAATCGAAAATTTCCTTTTCCAAATCCGCTTTTAAATCCAAAAGCGTTTTCACCGTTTCTTGCGTAATGCGTTCGGCGTTTTTTACGATAAAGCCGGCGCTTTTATAAAAAGTTAGTAAATGCTTATAAAAATAATCGGGTTTTTTCGCGTTTTCACTTCGTATCGTGCCTGCGAAAAAGTCTTCCACGTTTAAAACGCAGTTCATAAATTCGCGATACGGTTTCGTATAATACAAACCGCCTTCTTTGCGTTCTTTCATTTCGCCAAGCACGGCGCGACGAACCCGCATAGAAGAATTTTTTATGCTTTCGTAATCGGAAATTTGGCTGTGGCAATCGGCAAGTATTTTATCAATAAACGCCTTACAATCGTCGCTTACGAACAACCCGTATAAATCCCCGTACGTTTTATCCTGTTTCTTTTTTACGTCCGCGCGGAATTTCGGAGAATATACGTACGCCAAATATTCTTCGCTTTCCTTTTGCGTTTCGTCGATTTTGTCGGCGATACGAACACCTTGATTGTTTAAAACTTGTATAAAATATTCGTACGCCGTCGTCGTTTTTACCCGTTCCAATTCCAAAATCGTGGCAAGCTCGTCGATAAACGCGTTGAAAGAGTTGCTGGGCGTAATTACAAGCACGTCGCGCGGTTTGATATCTTCGTTGTTGTACATTAAATAGCTTAAACGGTGCAACATCACCATCGTTTTACCGCTACCCGCGCAACCTTGCAACACGAAATTCGTCTTTTCGGGACGGGTGATAATTTCGTATTGTTTTTCTTGTATCGTTTCGATAATATCTTTCACCGCCGATTCTTCTTTACGGCTTTTTATAATTTCGCGAAGATACGGGTCGAGCACGTTTTCTTCGTCCCGCCCGTCGATTTCTTCCGCCGAAAGATACCCTTTCAACGATAAATATTCGTTTTTGAAATCTAATAATTTCCCGCTTTTCGCGCGAATTGCCCGACGTAAAATCGTTTTGTATTCATATTCGTTAATCGTAAAAGCCGAACAGCTTTTTTGATAATACCGCCTTGCAAGCGGAGCGCGCCAATCGACGATTTCCAACTTCACGTCCCCTTTCTTGCCGATATAATAACTGTTGTACCCTTCCACGTTGTCGATAAGGTCCATACGGGCGAAATACGGCTCTTCAAAAAAAGGACGGAACGTTTCAATCTTTTCTTCTTGTTTTTTGATTTCCGCCAAAAGATTTAAAATTTTGCGATAATTTTCCGCCGCGCTTTCCTTGTCTTTTTCCAAATCGGCGATTTCCGCTTTGGCTTGCTTTATCACGTTTTTACACGCGCGAATACGCGCGATACGCAACATTTGCATCACCGCGTTTAAATGCGTTTCTTCGTACGAGCGCTGTAATTCGTCGTCGAGAAGAGATAAAAACCAAGCGTGGTCGCCCGATTTTTTCGAATCGAGCGTCGCCAAGATTTTTTTGTATTCGTCTTTTGAAAAACCGCTTTTTTCTAACATACTCATTTAATCATAACATATTTTAGAAAAAAAAGGAAGAGTTTGAACGAAAATTTTTCTATTTTTTCCTTAAAAAAATTTTTAATGAAAAATCCCTTTTCCGTCGTGGAAAAGGGACTAAATTTTTTACATTTTGTCGGGTATGCCGATGCCGAGCAACCCAAACGCGTTTTTAAGCGTTTGCAACGTTGCGCCCGTAAGCGCCAAACGGAAGTTTCTCGTTTTTTCGTCTTCCGCCGCAAGAATTTTGCAATCGAAATAGAATTTGTTGAATTTTTGCGCTACGTCCACCGCAAACCTTGCGATAAACGACGGTTCGTATTTTTCACCCGCCGACGCTACCGTTTCGGGGAAGGTGGAAAGCGCTTTTACAAGGTCGATTTCTTCTGTCGTAAGCTCGGGCACTTCGTACGCCGTAGGCAAACCGCCCTTTTGTAAAACGGAATTCGCCCGCGCGCAAGTGTATTGGACGTAAACGCTCGTTTCGCCGTCGAACGTAAGCACTTTATCGTAGGAAAAGACGATATCTTTGATTTTGTTATTATAAAGCGCGCCGAAAATAACCGCGCCAACCCCCACTTTATCCGCCACTTCTTGTTTGTTTTCCAAATCAGGGTTCTTTTCGTCGATAATCGTATAGGCTTTTTCTATGCAACGCTTGATAACGTCTTCCAAAAATACGACGTTGCCCTTACGCGTGGACATCGTACCTTCTTCCAACGAAACCATACCGTACGCTACGTGCACGAGATTTTTTGCCCAATCTTTGCCCATAAGTTCGAGTACTTTGAAAAATTGTTTGAAGTGCAAATTTTGTTGATACGCCACCACGTACAAACATTTATCGAAATCGTAAGTGTTTTTACGGTAGTTTGCGGCGGCCATATCGCGCGTTGCGTACAACGACGAGCCGTCCGATTTCAAAATAATGCAAGGGGGCATTCCGTATTCTTCCAAATCCACCACTTGCGCCCCGCGACTTTCGGTGAGCAAACCTTTTTCTTTCAATTCGTCGACAATCGGTTGCATTTTATCCGAATAAAAGCTTTCGCCCGCGTACGAATCGAAACGGATATCAAGCATATCGTAAATTTTTTGCACGTCTTTTAACGTCAATTCTTTAAACCACTTGAAAAGTTCCAAACATTCCTTATCGCCCGTTTCTATCTTTTTAAAATACGCGCGCGCCTCGTCGTCGTATTCGGGACGTTCTTCCGCTTCTTTATGGAAACGCACGTACAATTCGTTTAAAGCGCGAATTCCGCCCTTTTCCACCGTTTCCTTATCCCCCCAGCGTTTGTACGCGGAAATGAGTTTCCCAAATTGCGTACCGTAATCGCCGAGATGGTTGATTCCCACCACTTTATAACCGAGATAATTAAAAATACGGTAAAGCGCACCGCCGAGCACCGTCGTCGACAGATGCCCGATATGGAACGGTTTTGCGATATTGATAGACGAATAATCAATACAAATCGTTTTGCCCGCGCCGATTTCCGCCGAGCCGTACCCGTCTTTTTCTTTAAAAATTTTATCCAGCGTACCTTTTACAAAGCCCGTTTTATTGATTTTAAAATTTAAATATCCGTTAACGGCGGACACTTCGCAAACGACGTCGTCCGTTTGAAAACTTTCTTTTAAACTTTCCGCTATCATTACGGGGCTTTTTCTCATTATTTTTGCAAATTTAAAACAAGGGATTGCGTAATCCCCCATTTCGGTATTCGGCGGAAGTGCGATAATTTCGTAAATTTCTTCGCTACTTACCCCGTCGATTTGCAATTTTTCGGCAATGTATTTTTTGTAATCCATAAATTTTACCTTCGGTTTTTCTAATTTTTACTAAATAATATTAACACATTTTTAAAAATAGGTCAAGTTTGATTTGCCAAATTTTTAATTTTATATTATAATATATGAGAAATTTTTAAAAATTCAAACGAAAAAGGAAGTATATCGTATGAAACTCGGAGTCGTTGGTTTGCCCAACGTTGGTAAATCTACTCTTTTTAACGCTATCACGCACGCGGGCGCGGAATGTGCCAATTATCCCTTTTGCACTATCGAGCCGAACGTCGGCGTCGTTGCCGTACCCGACGAACGCTTGGATAAACTCGCCGCGCTGTACGCAAGCAAAAAGGTAACCCCCGCCGTTATCGAATTCGTAGACATTGCGGGGCTTGTAAAAGGCGCGTCCAAAGGCGAAGGTTTGGGCAATAAATTCCTTTCGCATATCCGCGAAGTGGACGCTATCGTACACGTCGTACGGTGTTTTGAAGACGCGAATATCACGCACGTCGATAATAAAATCGACCCCGTAAGCGATATTGAAACCATCAATTTAGAGCTTGTTTTATCGGATATGGAAGCGGTGCAAAACCGTATGAACAAAGTAAAAGTGCAAGCGCGTGGCGGTGCAGATAAAAAAGCCGTGGAAGAATATGCGTTCCTTGAAAGATTGTACGCGCATTTGGAAAGCGAAAAACCCGCACGGAATTTCCCCTTTACCGAAGAAGAAAACGAGTTTATGAAAAATTGTTTCCTTTTAACGGTGAAACCCGTAATTTACGCTTGTAATATCAAAGAAGACGATATGGGGAAAGACGAAAACGAGCTTTCTTTCGTGAATCTCGTAAAATCGTTTGCTCAAAAGGAAGGCGCGGAAGTTTTAGTGATTTGCGCGAAAACGGAAGAAGAACTTTCGCAAATGGACGCGGAAGACAAAGCGATTTTTATGGA
>JAZNIR010000049.1:0-2111 GCA_045577595.1 Candidatus Scatosoma sp. | reverse complement strand
GTCTTCCCTAAGACCGCTTGGCCTCCGACTTAGCCGTCCACCCATTGAATCGTGCCTTTCACTTTAATACCGCTGGTGTCGTTTGCCGAACGGCTGTTTTCCACGTACGAGCATTTCACTTCCACCACTTCCCCGTTTTCGTCGGTTACCACGTCGTCGCAATGGACGATATACGCGCCTTTGAGCCGTACGTAGCCGTCCGGTTTTAACCGTTGATATTTCGGCGGGGGATTTAACGAGAAGTCCGATTTGTCGATATACACCGTATTCGAAAAAGCAATTTTCCGCGTGCCGAGTTCGGGTTTTAAAGGGTGCAAAGCCGTTTCCAACGTTTCCGTACCTTCGTAATTGGTAATCGTTAATTTTAACGGTTCAAGCACCGCCATCGCGCGTTCTGCGTTCTCGTTTAAATCGTCGCGAATACAAGCTTCTAAATAGGAAAGTTGACATTCCGAATTCGCCTTTACGACACCAATTTTCGTACAAAAATCCAAAAGCGCTTTCGGGGGTACGCCACGATTGCGAAGCCCTGCAACGGTGGGCATACGCGGGTCGTCCCAGCCGTGCACGTGCCCTTCTTCCACCAATTTTTTCAAATACCGCTTGGACATTACCGTATTCGTTACGGCAAGCCTTGCAAATTCGATTTGGCGGGGTTTGGGATTAAATCCAAGTTGAATACCCACCCAATCGTACAACGGACGGTGGTCTTCAAATTCCAACGTGCAAAGAGAGTGCGTTACCCCTTGCAAATAATCGCAAATCGGATGCGCGTAGTCGTACATAGGATAGATGCACCAATGTTCGCCCGTGCGGTGATGACTAGCGCGTAAAATACGATAGATAACGGGGTCGCGCATATTCATATTCGGCGACGCCATATCTATTTTCGCGCGCAAGCATTTGCTTCCGTCGGGATATTTCCCGTCGCGCATTTCTCTAAAAAGTCGTAAATTTTCTTCCGCCGAGCGGTTGCGATAAGGGCTTTCCGTGCCCGCTTGGGTAAGCGTACCGCGCGTTGCGGAAATTTCTTCGGGGGAAAGGTCGCACACGAACGCCTTGCCGTCGATTATCAATTTTTCCGCGTAATTATAAATGATTTCGAAAAAGTCGGACGCGTACACTTCTTTCGCCCATTCGTATCCTATCCATTCGATATCTTTGCGGATAGCGTCCACGAATTCCGTCTTTTCTTTGGACGGATTGGTGTCGTCGAAAAACAAATTGCATTTCCCGTCGTATTTTTTCGCCGTACCGAAATTGACGAGCATACTTTTAATATGCCCGATATGCAAATACCCGTTCGGTTCGGGGGGGAAACGGGTTTGTACACCGCTGATTTTCCCGTTTTCGATATCGTCGTTGATAATTTGTTCGATAAAATTCGTAGCTTCAATCGTTTTCATAAAATTCTCTCTATTGTAAACTAAAATGATTTGACGAAGTATTGCGCCGTCCTTTTTAACTGCTAAAACGCGGAGAAACAAGCAAGACAAGGAAAAGCGTGGCTTTGCGCAGGGAGCGTACTTGTCGTACGCGAGCAAGAAAAACGCAAGCTTTGACGAAGTATTGCGCCGTTTATACGCGTTTTAGGACAAACCGACGATTGTGCCGTCAGAGAGCAAATCAATCCGTTCCGCCGCAGGATGCGCGCCAAGACCGGGCATCAACATAATTTTTCCGGCGATTGCCACGATAAATCCCGCGCCACCTTTTACGATAATATCGCGCACGGTAATGGTAAAGCCCGTCGGACGCCCGATAAGTTCGGCGTTATCCGACAACGAATATTGCGTTTTCGCAATAATAATCGGCATATTGCCACAACCCTTTTCTTCGGCTACTTTGATTTTTTCCAATGCTTCGTCCGTGAAATGCACGCCGTCCGCGCCGTATATTTTTTGCGCTACTTTCTCAATTTTTTCGCAAACGCCGTCGGTAAGTTCGTACGGGAAACAAAGTTTGGACGGGATTTCGCAAGCCTTTACCACTTCCTTTGCAAGCTCTTTTCCGCCTTCCCCGCCTTTTAAGAACACGTCGGTAAACACCGCCACCGAGCCCGCTTTTTTCACCGCGTCAATCACGAAATCGGTTTCCGCTTGCGTATCGGT
>JAZNIR010000048.1:0-7196 GCA_045577595.1 Candidatus Scatosoma sp. | reverse complement strand
TCTTCGTCAAGCTCTACCGTTCTTTCTACCACGATATAGCCCTTGTTTTCAAAGTTGTAGGATACGCAGCCCGTCTGCCCCATCGAGCCGCCGTGCTTGGAAAGGATCGCGCGCACGTCGCCCGCCGTACGGTTGATATTGTCGGTAAGCGTTACGATAATCACCGCCGAATCCGCTACGCCGTAACCTTCGTAAGTAAGTTCTTTATAATCCGCACCGCTGAGTTCCCCCGCAGCCTTTTTAATACTACGTTGAATGTTGTCGTTCGGCATATTTGCCGCTTTTGCTTTCGCGATAATATCGGCAAGTTTGCTGTTCGTTTCGGGATTGGGGTTGGTTTTTGCCGCTACGGCGATTTCTCTACCGATTTTCGTAAAGATTTTTCCTCTCGCCGCGTCCGCTTTCCCTTTTTTTGCTTGTATATTGTGCCATTTGCTATGTCCTGACATAAGTATTCTCCTTGTTTAAATTATAAAAACGTTTCCTTTTTTAAAAGGTACATCAATATCCCCGCCGAAACGCCCGCGTTTAAACTTTCTTGCGTTTCCCGCATAGGGATTTTTACCGTGAACGACGCTCTTTTTGCCGTTTCTTCCGAAACGCCGTTTGCCTCGTTTCCAATCACCAGCGCAAAATTTTTCGGCGACGGAAAAGAAAACGCGTTTTGCCCGTCCATATCCGCCACGATAATCGGCGTATCGCCCAAAGCCTTGAAAATTTCTTCGCGCGTGCCTACGTAGATATTCGTAAAAAACACCCCGCTCATACTCGCCCGCACGCATTTTGGCGAAAACACGTCCGCGCAATCGCTGGTCAAATATACGTCGTTATATCCCGCCGCGTTTGCCGTACGGATAATCGTCCCCACGTTTCCAGGGTCGGCAACGCCGTCTAAAACCACGCAACTGCCCGTCGGCGCTTTGGGCGTCGTATCGGGAATTTTCACCCGACAAAGCACCCCTTGCGGTGTTTTTTCGTCGGACAAAAAGCGCAAAACGTCGTCGGAAACAAGCACGGTTTTTTCCTGCTCGTCCAGCGACGAAACCCCGTCGTTTACAAGCCGTTCTGCAAGGAAAATCCGTTCGATTTCAAGCGCGCTTTTTTGACATTCCGCCGTCATTTTTATCCCTTCTACGAGAAAAAGACGGTGTTCCTTTCTGCCCTTTTTATCTTTGAGATGCGCCGTTTCTTTTATCAGCGGGTTGTTTTTGGAAGTTATCAACATCATTCTTAAAAATAAGGAAAAAGCCTTTTAACGTTCTAAAAGGCTTTTTATCAAAAATTAAAGAGCCGCTTTCGCCTTTTCAACGAGTTGCGCGAATGCAGGCGCGTCGTTTACCGCAAGGTCTGCAAGCACCTTTCTGTTAAGGTTGATACCCGCAACGTTAAGACCGTGCATAAGCTTGCTGTACGACATACCGTTGATTCTTGCCGCCGCGTTGATTCTCGAAATCCAAAGACGACGGAAATCTCTCTTTCTTCTTCTTCTTCCGATGTACGCATAGTTAAGCGATTTCATAACCGCTTCTCTTGCGATTCTGTACGATTTGCTCTTATTGCCAAAGTAACCTTTAGCGAGTTTTAAAATTTTTCTACGCTTTTTAACCGCGTTTACTGCTCTTTTAATACGCATATTCTTCTATCTCCTTCTCTTATTTCTTGTAAGGCATCATACTCTTGACGGTGCTTTCTTGCGTGGAAGAAACAAGAGTCGTTTGACGCAAATTTCTCTTTCTCTTTCTGTTCTTGGTTTCCGCTTTGTGGTTCTTACCACTGTGAGAACGGTTTACTTTTCCCGAACCCGTAAGCCAGAAACGCGTTTTCGTGCTGCTATGTGTTTTCTGTTTAGGCATTGTTTTATCCTCCGAATTTATTTTCTTCTTTTTATTAACAGCGCACGTAGCGTGATGCAAACGTGGGCTTGTCCACTTTTTTCGTCCTTATTTGGCGGGCGCAAGTATCATAAAGATATTTCTGCCTTCCGTTTTAGGCGCTTTATCCATCGTCGCTTTTCCGCCGAGCATTTCAAAGAAACGGTTCATAACGTCCACGCCCATCGACGCGTGCGCCATTTGTCTACCACGCATACGGATAGACACCTTTACTTTGTTGCCGTCCGACAAAATTTCCAGCGTCTTTTTCGCCTTTACGTTTAAATCGCCTACGTCAATCGTCATAGAAAGATAAATTTCTTTAAGTTCTACGATTTTTTGATTTTTACGGTTTTCTTTTTCGCGTTTTGCTTGTTCGAATTTAAACTTACCGTAGTTCATAATCTTACAAACGGGCGGTACGGCGTTAGGAGAAATTTTAACTAAGTCTAAATTTTCTTCTTCCGCAATCCGCAAAGCTTCCATCGCGCTCATAATGCCGAGCTGTTCGCCCGTCGCCGAAATAACTCTGATTTCTCTATCACGAATGTTTTCGTTGATTTGATGTTGGTCTTTAATGGTAGTGTACCTCACGCAAAAAAAATTAAAGGACTGCACGCTTTGCAATCCTTCTCGTTAAAATCCGTCGCGGTTTCCCCCGCAACATTGGAATTTATTGAGCCGTACCGATTTATACCGCACGGCGAGAAGGTTTGCTTCTGCTTAGCTTTAATATGATAACACAAACAAAACCTTCTGTCAAGCGTTTTTTCAAAAAATTCCAAATATTTTTTTATTTATTTTTCCAACTGATTTTTAAAGTAGTTAGCGATTTCAAAAAGATACTTTGCCAACGCTTTTTGCAATTCGTCGGGCGTTTTCTTGGGCGCGTACGCAACTTCCAGCGTAATATCCCCTTGATAGTTTATCTTTTTAAGCGCGTCGATAACCGTTTGGAAATCCACCTTTTGCGTAAACGGTACTTGGTGATTATCGTGCAAACCGTCTACGTCGTGCAAGTGCATAGCGCCCATTCTTTCCGCAAGCGTTTCTATCATTTGCGCGGCGCTCGTATCCAATCCCGCCATTTCCGCGTGCCCTATATCCACGCAACCCACGAAAACGTCCGCAGGGAGCAAATCCAAATGCGCTTTAAAATCGTCGTGGTGCGAACAAGCCGCTTTCGTTGCCGTAGGCGAGCCAGCCGACCAATTCCACATATTTTCTACGGCAATCTTCACACCCGCCGCTCTTGCAAACGGTTCGAGTTTTTTATAAAATTCCGCGTTTTCTTCCGCCGTCCAATCGTTACAAGGATGTACTACGCAAACTTTTGCGCCCAAAATTCCGCTCACTTCTATACAGCGAACCACTTTAGGAAAAATCCACGTATTGTATTTTTCGTCGTTCTTTCTTGCCGACGGAAACACCGCGTGCGATTGGTTGCAAGCGATACCTATTTCGTCCGCATACGCGCGAAACTCTTTCGCTTTTTCTTCCCAATCTTCCGCATAAATGATATAATCTAAAACGCCTTCCCAAAACATAGACGCGTCGTAAGCGGTAAAGCCTACTTCTTTCAACATTTTGATAATTGCCTTTGCGTCGCCGTACTTTTTAAAACTTTGAATTTCCGTTGAAATGTATCGCATAATAACTCCTTTTAAAACGCCGTTTTATTCGCTATATCATCCAAAACCGTTTGCATAAATTCGTCCACGCTGACAGCGCCCGTATCGCCTTTATCGCGACGGCGCACCGCCACCAAGCCCGCCTCCGCTTCCTTATCGCCCAAAACGAGCATATACGGCACTTTTTCCATTTGCGCTTCGCGGATTTTATACCCGATTTTTTCACTGCGGTCGTCCACTTCCACGCGGATTCCCTTTTCTTTCATTTTCGCGCAAATCGCGTTTGCATAATCGAGTTGTCTATCGGTAATCGGCAAAATTTTCACTTGCGTAGGCGAAAGCCATACGGGGAATTTACCCGCAAAATGTTCGATTAAAATACCGATAAATCTTTCAATCGAGCCGAATACGACGCGGTGTACCATAATCGGACGGTGTTTTTGTCCGTCTACGCCCACGTATTCGAGTTCGAATCTTTGCGGAAGTTGGAAATCGAGTTGAATCGTACCGCATTGCCACGTTCTACCGATAGAATCTTCCAAGTGGAAGTCGATTTTCGGTCCGTAAAACGCGCCGTCCCCTTCGTTGATTACGTAGTTGAAATGCATATCGTCGAGCGCGCTCTTCAAAGCGTCCGTCGCCGTATTCCAATCTTCGTCGCTACCCATACTGTTTTCGGGGCGGGTGGAAAGTTCTACGTGGTATTTAAACCCGAACAGCGTATATACTTCGTTGATAAGGCGGACGATACCTTTAATTTCGTCTTTGATTTGTTCGCGCGTCATAAAGATATGCGCGTCGTCTTGCGTAAAGCAACGTACGCGGAAAAGACCGTGTAATTGCCCCGATTTTTCGTGGCGGTGCACAAGCCCGAGTTCGCCCATACGAATCGGCAAATCTTTATAACTGTGCGGTTCGGTTTTATACACCAAAATTCCGCCCGGACAGTTCATAGGCTTAATCGCGAAATCTTCTTCGTCCACTTTCGTCGTGTACATATTATCCCGATAATGCGACCAATGCCCCGACGTTTCCCAAAGGGTACGATTGAGCATAATCGGCGTGTTTACTTCCACGTAATCTTCACGCGTGTGGATTTCCCGCCAATAATTGATAAGCTCGTTTTTCAATTTCATACCGTTCGGCAAGAAGAAAGGCAAGCCCTTTCCTTCGTTTAAAATCGCGAACAGCTTTAATTCTTTGCCAAGTTTCGTATGGTCGCGTTTTTTCGCTTCTTCCAGCATCGTAAAATACGCTTCCATTTCGTCCTTTTTCGCAAACGCCGTGCCGTAAATACGCGTGAGCATTTTGTTATGCTCGTCCCCACGCCAATACGCGCCCGCGATACTCGTTAAGCTGAACGCCTTAATTTTACCCGTCGACGGAAGGTGCGGTCCGCGACAAAGGTCGATAAAATTGCCTTGTTTATAAAAGGAAATTTCTTCCCCTTCGGGCAAATCGCGGATAAGTTCCACTTTATACGTTTCGTTAAAACCTTCCATAAGGGCAATCGCTTCCTTTCTCGGCAACGTAAAACGCTCGATAGGCAAATTGCTCTTGATGATTTTTTTCATTTCCGTTTCTACTTTTTCCAAATCCGCTTGCGCAATCGGCGTTACGAAATCGACGTCGTAATAAAAACCGTTTTCAATCACAGGCCCAATCGAAAGTTTACAAGTAGGATACACCGTTTTTAACGCTTGCGCCAAAACGTGCGCGCAAGTGTGTCTGTACACGTTTAACCCCTCTTTATCTTTTAGTGTAACGATTTCCAAAACGTCCTTATCTTGCAAGACGTGCGATAAATCGACGAGATTGCCGTTTACTTTCGCGCAAACCGCGTTTCTCGCCAATCCTTCCGATATAGCAAGCGCCACCGAATACGCCGTTGCGTTTTCTTCCACACTGATACTTTCCCCGTTTTTCAAAATAACGTCCATACTATATTTCCTCCGTAGTTTTTCACTATAATTTTACTCTTTTATCCGTCAAAAAACAAAAAAACCTTAAACTCCTTGCAAGAGTTTAAGGACGCGATACGTTTTCGCGCGGTTCCACCTTAATTGCCTTGTTTTACAAAGCCACTTTTTTTATTTTTGACAACGTACGTAAAGTGGTTTCACGATTTGCCACGCTTTGCGTATCTCACAGCCGAAAGGATACGCTCTCTGTAAAAGCGGAAAGCAAGGTTACTTGTCTTTACGGATATTATTGTAAACCTTTGCCGTTCGTTTGTCAACCGTTTTTAAGAAAGTTTTTTATTTTTTCAACAAAAAACAACTTTTTCTTTATAATACTTTTCTAAAAACGCTTTCGTTTTTTCGTCCGTATCGCCGAAACAGTACACCCGTCCCGCGTTCGCCAATAAAATTTCCGCCACCGCGCTTTCTTCCCCCGTCAACGCGCTTTTCGTAAGCGGACGGTATTCGGCGTCGTACACTTTATTTTCTTTTACAAACAGTTTGTTTTCCCCTTCTTCCGCTAAAAAATCGACGAACCCGTCCAAAGAAATTTCGCTCATATCCATCGGCACGTAATCGGCAACTTCTTTCCAACGACGGGTAAGTTCCCGCAAGCGGAAGTGATACACGCCGTCGAGCGAATAGCTTTTTATACCCCGCAATTTTCGTAGCGCGTACGCTCTGTCTTCCTTTAAATCGGCGGAAACGAGCGCCAAACAAAGCAAACGCTTTTGTTCGCTTGTCAAAAGGGGCAATTTCAACTTTTTGTCAAAATAGGCGTATTTATAGCCTATCGCTATTACGTCCGCCATATTTTCTTCGGCAAATTTCCGAACGTAAGGAGAATACGCCCGTTCCGTTTTAAATTCGATTTCCGCCGTATCCCCTTGCGACGTAATTTCGCAAACGGCGGGTAAAAAAGAAAAGCGCTCGCGCACCTTTGCGTATAAGTAGGACATATAGCGACGGTCGAAGCCGTTTTGCGTTATCGTTATTTCTTCCACAACATTATTGTATGCGGGAAAGATAAAATTATTTATTGATTTTTGCAAAATCCCCCGCTTTCGTGCTTGCATATTCGCTTGACTTGATAAAAAAAATGTTTTATAATATATAAACGCGTATATAATATTGACGAAAAACGTTGTAGACAGCTACAAGAAAAAGAGAGGTTTTTATGATGGATATGAAATCCGTAGAACGCAAATGGCAGGCGAAATGGGAAAAGACGAAACAAAACAATTTCAACAAGAAAAATATCGACAAGAAATTGTACGTTTTGGAAATGTTTTCCTATCCTTCGGGCGCAAAATTACACGTGGGGCATTGGTATAACTACGGCCCTACCGACACGTACGCCCGTTTTAAGAAAATGCAAGGATACGAAGTTTTCCAACCGATGGGATTCGACGCGTTCGGCTTACCTGCGGAAAACTACGCAATCAAGACGGGCATTCACCCCAAAGATTCCACCGAAAAGAATATCGAAACGATGGAAGTACAATTAAAAAATATGGGCGCTATGTTCGATTGGTCGGCGGAAATTAAAACTTGCGAAGAAAATTATTATAAATGGACGCAATGGTTGTTTTTGCAACTTTATAAAAAAGGACTTGCATACCGCAAAAACGCCTTAATTAACTGGTGTCCCGATTGCGAAACGGTGCTTGCAAACGAACAAGTTATCGACGGCAAATGCGAACGCTGTTCGTCCGTCGTGCTCCGTAAGGATA
>JAZNIR010000047.1:0-9646 GCA_045577595.1 Candidatus Scatosoma sp. | reverse complement strand
ATGCGGTCGCCAATCGGCGTATAATCCACGCCGTGCAAACGGTTTACGCCTTGTATAACCACCGTACTTCCGCCTGCCCCGCGTATATTTGCGCCCATTGCGTTTAAAAAATTTTGCAAATCGACGATTTCCGGTTCTTTGGCGGCGTTACGAATCACCGTTACCCCTTCCGCTTTGACGGCGGCGAGTATAATATTTTCCGTCGCGCCTACGCTGGGAAAATCCAGAAGAATTTCCGCGCCTTTCAATTTCTCCGCGCAACATTCTATGTAACCGCCTTCTTCGGTAATTTCAACGCCTAACCGCCGTAACCCCGAAAGATGCAAATCAATCGGACGAAGTCCTATATCGCAACCGCCTGGATAGGAAATTTTTGCTTTTCTAAAACGGGTTAACACCGAACCGAGCATAAAAACAGAAGAACGCAGTTCCTTTGTAAGCCGTGTCGGGATTTCGTGGGAAACTGCGTTTGAACTATCAATAATGGCACACTCTTTTACCCGTCGGATTTCACATCCGACTTCACTTAAAATGCGTATCATATTTTCCACGTCGGCAATCGTGGGTACGCCACGAATTTTCACTTGTTCATCGGTTAAAACGGACGCCGCCAAAAGCGGTAGAACGGTGTTTTTCGCGCTTTGAATACGCACCGTTCCGTACAGTTTTTCACCGCCGTCTATTATAAATTTATCCATACGACAAAAGCTCCTTATGCTTTATTGTATGAACGGGGCGCGTTTTTTTGTGTACGGCTTTCTCCCGATTGCAAACGGTTTTTAGCGGAAATCGAATAGAGTACGCCCATCGACGCCATCGTAATAATCAGCGACGTGTTTCCCGCGCTGATTAACGGCAACGGCAACCCCGTCGGGGGAATACTGCCACTGACGACGAGCGCGTTTAACACCGTTTGTATCCCGTAAACGAGCGTAATCCCCGACGCAAGCAACGTGGAAAAAAAATCGTTCGTTTCTTTCGCCGTTTTTATCCCGCGCAAAATGAGCGCCGTGCAAACGGAAAATAAAATCCCAATCCCTACGATTCCCAATTCTTCCCCGATTATCGAAAGGATAAAATCGCTTTCCGCAAACGGTAAAAAGCGGTATTTTTGACGAGAATTGAAAAGCCCCGTCCCAAACCAACCCCCGTTTCCCAACGCGTACAACGATTGGATAAGTTGATACCCTTCTCCTTTCGGATTTTCCCAAGGGTCTAAAAAGGCGGAAAGGCGGGAAAGGCGGTACGGCTCGATAATAATCAGCACGGGCACGAGTAATAAAACGGGAATTAAAAGGCAAATAAAATGCTTGATTTTCATACCGCCGAGAAAGAGCATAGACAGCATCAATAATCCCACGCACATCGTTACGGACATATTCGGTTCGAGCATAATTAAAACGCAAATCGCTCCGCCTGCCAAAAACACGGGAATCACCCCTTTGACGGTGCGGATTTTGCCGATATTTTTGCTCATATACCCCGACGCAAACAATACGAAACCGTATTTGGCGATTTCGGACGGTTGAATGGTAAAACTGCCGATGCCTATCCAACGGGTTGCGCCGTAATTGCTTTTCCCAAGCGCAGGAACGAACACGAGCGCCAATAAAACGAGCGATACGACGAGCGCCGTAACGCCGATTTTTTTACCGCTTAATTTGGTGTAATCGAAACGCGCGCAAAACATCATTGCCAAAAAACCGCCGATTAAACCTATAAGCTGTTTTTTTACGAAATACCACTCGTCCCCGTATTGCGTTTTCGCCACGTAACCGCTTGCCGAATAAACGGCGACGACGCCGAAAATAGCCAACGCCGTCGTCCATATCAATATGTAAATATCCCCTTGCGGTTTATTCTTTATCCAAATCGACGTTTTTCGGGTTGGAAGATTGCGAAGCGCTTGCGCTTGCGGGGAGTAAGAGCGCGCCCCCTTCAAGCGTTGTTTCTTCTTTGGTTTTTGTAAAACTTTCCACGATTTCGACAAAAGCGTCCCCCCTTTCTTCATAACTTGCAAACTCGTCAAAACTTGCGCTGGCAGGGCTCAAAAGCACCGTTTGTTTGGGCGTTGCTATCAAGCGGGCGATACGGACTGCCCTTTCGAATTTATCGCAAACGGTGAGCCTATCAAAGCCTTGTTCCCGCGCGCTTTTTAAAAGCGCGTATCGGTTTTCCCCGTATAAAACGGCGTGTACTACCCGCGAAGAAGAAATTGCCGTAAACAAAGGCGCGTAGTCGTAACCTTTATGTTTACCGCCTAAAAGTAGCACCGTTTCCTTTTTCATACAAGCAATCGCTTTTATCGTGGCGTCGACGTTCGTGCCTTTGGAATCGTCCACGTACGTTACGCCGTCCACGACGGCGATTTCTTTGATACGGTGCTTGATACCTTTAAAGGAAACGAGCGCTTTTTTTACCGTTTGATTATCCACCCCTAAAATTTTCGCTACGCAAATACACGCAAGCGCGTTTTCGATATTATGTACCCCTTCCAACGGAAATTCTCTTTCCGATAAAATACGTTCGCCGTTAAACCACAATTCCCCGTTTTCGTAATATCCGCCGTTTATCCGCTCCCGCACCGAAAACCATATAATTTTCGCTTTGGTTTTTTGCGCCAACGCCCGCACCGTTTCGTCGTCGTAATTGAGAACCGCGTATTCCAATTCGGAAAGATTTTTTAACAGCTTTCCCTTTAAAAACACGTAATTTTCCATATTGTAATGACGGTTTAGATGGTCTTGCGTGATATTCAAAATCACCGCGATATGCGGAACGAGCGAATTGAGCGTTTCCAGCTGAAAACTGGATATTTCCGCTACGGCAACAGCGTTTTTCTCGTCGTTTAAATATAAGTAATCGAGCATAGGCGTACCGATATTTCCGCACGCTTTGGCGTAAAAACCGCCTTCTTGTAAAACCTTTTCAATCATAGATACGGACGTGGTTTTTCCGTTTGTACCCGTTATCGCAACGACGGGACAACGCAAACCACGGGCGCATAATTCCGTTTCGCCTATCACCGCTTTTTTATTCCGCTTAAACGCCACCGCAAGCGGGTGGTCGATAGCAATCCCAGGTGAAAGCACCAACGCGTCGCATTTTTCGCTTATTTTGGCAAGGTCTTCTTTCTTTACCGTTTTTGCTCCTTTTTCCGTCAAATTGGAAACGAGCTTTTCCATACGCGGATTGCTGGTTTCGTCGTAAATATACACGTTTGCTTTTTCATTTAATAAATATTTCGTTGCCGATTCCCCCGAACGGGACAAACCGAACACGAGAAACGTTTGATTTTGAAAGTACATATTTTTCTCCTTTTATCTTTTTATAATAAAACGAACGCGCAAAACGCACCGATAATCGCCGTAACGATAAAATACGCGTACGCAATTTTATTTTCCGCATATCCTTTTTTTTGGAAATGGTGATGCAAAGGCGCCATCAAGAAAAGCCGTTTCCCTTTCGTGCATTTAAAATACGCAACTTGCAACACCACCGAAAGGGCGGACGCTACGAAAGCAATCCCCAAAACGGTTATATACAAAAGATTTCCCGAAAAACAACTGATACACGAAACGAAACCGCCCAAAGCGAGCGAACCCGTATCCCCCATAAAAACGCTTGCAGGCGATACGTTGAAGAGCAAATAGGCAAACAGCGCGCCCGTCAAAGCGCAGGAAATTACCGTCAGCGACGGATAAAAACCTTGCATCGCGATAATGGCGCCTATCGCCACAAAATACGGCAACGACACCGCCGACGCCAATCCGTCCAACCCGTCCGTTAAATTGACGGCGTTTACCGTCGCGACGAACACGAACGGCAGAATAAGCAAAATCCAACCGCCCACGTCAAACGCTTTTTTCGTGAAAGGAAGATATAAAACGGTTAATCCCGCCCGATAACAAAATATAGCCGTAAAAATAGCGATACTCACTTGAAATACGATTTTTTGCCAAGCGCGCAAACCTAAATTTTCTTTATGCTTTATCTTTAAATAGTCGTCCAACAAACCGACAATCATATATGAAAAGCCGATAACGAGCGTCAACACCGCCACTCTGTCGCTACGATTTATAAAAAAAGCGGAAACGGCGACGGTTGCCGAAATAAACGCGAGCCCGCACATCGTCGGCGTACCGCTCTTCTTTTTATGTTCTTTTACGTAACCGAGTACGTTTTGCCCGCATTTTAACCGTCTTAAAATCGGTTTTAAAAGGGCGCAAAAAATCAAGGATACAAAAAAGGAAATTATCGTAATTAAAAGGTACTTTTTCATATTTTTCCGCAAAACTGCCGTTTATTTCTTTTGATTTACAAATCGGGCAGTTTTTCTCTTTCTTTTATCATTTTTTCGATTATATCATTGTCGTTAAACGGGTATTTTATACCCATAATTTCTTGATAATTCTCTCCGCCCTTACCCGCAACCAACAACGCGTCCCCTTCTTTTAAACAATCTAACGCGTATCCGATTGCCGTTCGTCTATCCGACACCACCACGTAGTTTTTGGAAAAGCGACGATAACCGCGCTCGATATCTGAAAGGATATCCAAAGGGTCTTCAAAGCGGGGATTATCCGACGTAAGCACCGCAAAATCGCACAGTTTTGCTACCGTTTCGCCCATTATCGGGCGTTTGCTTTTATCCCGATTGCCACCGCAACCGAATAGGCATATCAAACGTTTTTTGCAGTGCGATTGCATTGCCGTAAGCGACTTTTCCAATCCGTCGGGTGTGTGTGCAAAATCGACGAATACGTCCGCTTTTTTATACGTCGCCACCCGTTGCAACCGTCCGTTTACACCCGTAAAGTTTTTTAAAACCCACGCGCATTCTTCAATCCGTATCCCTAACTCGGTGGCGCAAGTAACCGCCGAAAGCGCGTTGTAAACGTTGTGTTTTCCAAGCAAGCGCAAACTGACGCGAGAAAGTTTATCGTTTACGTTAAACACGCATTCGCTACCGTACAAATCTTCGTGCGTGATAATCGCAAAAGCGTCGGCGGGGGAATCCAAGCCGTAATATATCGTCTTTTCCCTGCTTTTTTCCCGTAACTCGCCGATTTCCCGCCCCACTTCGTCGTCCCCGTTGACGATAGCCGTTTTGCAGTTTTGTAACGCAAACAACTGCATTTTCGCCCGCTTGTATGCGTTCATATTTTCAAAAAAATCCAGATGGTCTTGCGAAAGATTGGTAAATATTCCAAAAGCGAAAGGTATGCCTGCCGTTTTTTTATAAAAGAGCGCGTGCGCGGAAACTTCCATAACCACGTATTCGATATCGTCCGCCAACATTTTCGCAAACGCTTTGTGCAAAAAAATTGGGTCGGGCGTGGTGAGTTCGGACGGGATAAATTTATCGGCGTAAAACACGCCGAGCGTGCCGATAACCCCCGTCTTTTTTCCGCAAGCGTTTAAAATAAACGCCAACGTATTCGCCGTCGTCGTTTTGCCGTTCGTGCCCGTAACGCCGATAATTTTTAAACGCTCGGCGGGATAGCCGTAAAAAGCGGACGCAATTAGCGCCAACGTTTCTCTCGTATTTTTCACGACGATTTGCGGAACGGATACGTCGAGCTTTCTTTCGCAAACGACGGCAACGGCTCCGTTATTTACCGCTTCCCGCGCAAAAAGATGCCCGTCCGCGTTTCCACCCGACAAACAAACGAACAAGCCGTTTTCGGCGATTTTTCGGCTGTCCGTACAAACGGCGTATATATCCCGTTCGTACGAATCCCCGCCGTAAATAATCTCTTCGATAGGTACGTCGTGAAGTAGTTTGGTTAAACGCATACGAAAGCCCCCTTCGCCGATTTATCGACTGTATATTCTATTCAAAGCAAGTCCTTCGTATGAAGATATTTACGATAAAAAAGCAAAAAAAATAAAAGAATTTGACAATATATATCAAGCGTACGAACGAAAAAACCGTTTAAAAAACCGCCTACGCTCAAAACGGAACGTAGACGGTTTTTTTATTGATTTTTATGGATTTTATAAACTGCGTTTTAGCGTTTGAAATATTTTCGAAAGCGGAAGAAACAACACCGCCGTCGATACAGCCGTACTGATTACTTGCGGTATCATAAAGGGCAAAGACGCTTTAAAATACAGCTTTGTTGCTCGCTCGGAATATCCGTACCAAAGGGGGGTTAGGATATTATCAAACATCGTAAAACAAACGGTGCAAAAACACGCCAAAATAACGATTATAGGCAGGAATTTTAACTTATTTTTTATGCTTTTGCCCACAATCCCGAAAAAAAGCGTAAGCACGTTGAAATAGACGAAATATAAAATTAAAATTTTAGGAAAAAAGCCGAAAATCATTTGTCGTAACAGCGAAAAACACGTGGCGGAAATCATTCCCCGCCGTATCCCCATTACAAAGGAAAAGGACACGAACATCACCGTAACGAGTTCCACGCCAGGAACGGCGGAAAAAACAACTTGCAACGCAATTACAAGCGCGACGAATACGGCAACGTACGCGCATTCTTTCGCCGAATGTATTAACGCATTATTCCGTTTTTCATACGTCTGTTTCATAAAAGTTAATTTTACCACGAATAATGATTATATTTC
This sequence comes from Candidatus Scatosoma sp., assembly GCA_045577595.1. GTDB lineage: Bacteria > Bacillota > Clostridia > Christensenellales > Borkfalkiaceae > Scatosoma. Next base: position 3,055 of record JAZNIR010000047.1, on the reverse strand, counting down.
CAAATATAGATTTGACCTTTTTTTACAATAACACTACTTGCCCCTTGTGATGACGACCCGCACACTACGCCGTCATACGTTTCCGTAGGCGTTTCATACGCATACTCTTCGTCGGAAGTAAAAAATTCCCAATAATAGCCTTCCGTAGACGATACAACTTGATTTTCCACACCGTTAATCGATTCGATAAAAGCGCCGTACGTACTTTCGCTATATTCAAACGTAATCAAATTTTGATTTTTCAAGGAAGTTAAAGCATCAAAAGCCGTTGCTTTGCCATCCGTCGCTTCAATGGACATTACAATCATATGTTCGTCCGTGTATTCGAGTTTTGCGGTTGTTTCGCCACCCTTTTTACAGCCGATAAAACAAGTTGTAAAGCATATCACCGAAAGGATAAAAGTTAGTAAAAAATAAAGTTTGCGTTTCATTTTCACGCCTCCAAAAAAAATTTCCGCTGTTACTTTCGAGAGTAAGCGGAAAATTAGAAACGTAAAATCGCCGTTTGAAAACGGCTGTAAACGCGCTTTTCGCATCCCCTCGAAAATTCGTTTTTCTAAAACGCAAGGCAGGTCTCCCGACTTACAATAACCCTGACGAAAATCCGTCGGCTTTTTCCCTTCCCACTTAAAAAGCAGTGAAAAAAAGCGGTTATTCTTACGGTTGCGGGGGCAGTGGAGCAACTCGCAAAAACGATTTCTCTCTTCCCTTTTAAACGCTTTTCCCTAAAAAGCGTACCACGCGTTCGTATTTAATTATTTATATTATAATCGTTTTTAGCGAAAAAAGCAAACGTTTGCAAGCGTTTATTCTTCAAACGACATATTTTTCACGTACAATCTTTCAAACGTTTTGGAAAAAGCCAATTCCACGATTTTTACTTCTTCGGCTATGCTTTCCAATTCCTTTTCTTTCGTTTTATCCAGCAAGCATAAACGCGCGCCGTCGAGCGCCGAATTGCCAACCGTTTTTATTCGGTTTTCAAGATTTCCCGAAAACAAACCTACTTTTACGGCGTTTTTTACGTTCATAAAATATCCCAATCCGCCCGCCACGTACAGCGTGGAAATTTCCCGTTCGTCCACCTTACATTCGGATAATAACGTATCTATGCCCGCCCGTATCGCGCTTTTGGCAAGTTGAAATTGCCGTATATCTTGTTGCGATAAATACACCGTATCCGTCAAATAAAATTTATCCCCAACCAGCCGATTGGAAATCGGCGTTTCCATATCTTCCTGAAACGTACCGTTTTCGTCTATCATTTTTTCTTCAAGTAGCAACGCCACCGTGTCGATAAGACCGCTCCCGCATACGCCCGTTACGGCTTGTCCGTCTATCGTGGAAAAACGAATTTCTCCCTTTTCCAACCAAACGTTATCAATCGCGCCCGCTACGCCCCCAATCCCACGTTCGATACAAGCCCCTTCCAGCGCAGGCCCTGCCGACGTAGAAGTCGCGTATAATTGCCCGTCGTGCGATAAAACGATTTCCCCGTTCGTGCCCACGTCGATAAGCAGTTGCGTTTTTTTATTTTGATGCATACCGCAAGAGAGTACGCCCGCCAATACGTCCCCGCCGATATATCCGCTTGCAGACGGCAGTACAACCACTTTTTTGGCAAATAATCCCATACATACCCCGTCCATTTCGCGTTTTTTTACGAATACGGGCGTAAACGGATACACCCCGATAGACGTTGGATTTTCCCCACAAAACAAATGCGCCATCGTGGGATTTGCCACGACGAAAAGTTCGTCCACTTCGCTTTTAGGCGATAAAGCTTTTATCCATTCGTTGGTTTTATCCAAAATCAATTTTTGCAATAAGGGCAATTTCCCCTCGTTACAAGCTTGCATACGCGTAAGTACGTCCGCCCCGTAAGAGCCTTGCGGATTTAAACACGAAACCGATTGTAGTTTTTCGCCCGTTGTTAAATCTACTATACAAGCGACAAGCGTCGTCGTACCGATATCCAAAATCATTCCGATTTTATCCGTTTTTGGACGGAAATTAGATTTGTTCAATACGTTTTTTTCAATGGAAAGAAACAGAGAAATATCTTCTTTTATTATGGCTTTACAAGATAAAACGTAGCCGTTTTCATCTTTAACCGCTCCGTCCACTTCCCCTTGCAACAATTTGACTTTGCACTTTCCGCAAGTCCCGTTGCCACCGCAAGGCGCGGAAATAAAATAGCCGTTCGACGCCAAAACGTCCAAAAGACGCGCTCCGCTTTCGGCTTTTATTTCTTTATTATCGGGCAAAAGAAAAATCGTGTGTTTCATAACCGTTAAACAATCCTTTCTTACATTATACACCCAATTGTTGGACGTGTCAAGTAAAACGGATTTTTATCGTAACGGTTTTATTTGCTTTAAATCAATAATCCCTTGAAAAATTTCTTTCGCGACGGGGCTTGCCACCACCGAGCCGTAATACGCTCCTTGCGGTTCATCCACGATAACGAGCGTTAAATATTTCGGCGCGCTGGCAGGGAAAAAACCAACGAAGGACGAAACGTATTTTCCTACGGCAATTCTCCCGTCTTCATATTTTTGCGCCGTCCCCGTTTTACCGCCCACTTCATATCCGTCTAAAAACGCTTTTTTACCGCTCCCTTCCGTTACGACGCCTTCCAACATTTTCGCAAGGGTTTTAGACGTTTTTTCGCTAACCGTGCGACGAAGTAAAACGGGCGCGTTATTTTTAACGATATATCCGTCGTCCGCCGTAATTTTACGCACCAAACGGGGCGCGTAATAATATCCGCCGTTGATTGCCGACGCGGTGGCGCACGCAAGTTGTAAACCGCTTACGGCAACCGTTTGCCCAAACCCTATACGCGCCAAATCGCAATTCCGTACCGCGCTTTTCGGCATAAGTAATCCATACGCTTCCCCGCCGTAATCTATGCCCGTTTTTCCACCGAACCCGAACGCGGATAAATATTCGTAAACCGTTTCTTTCCCAAGTGAAAGCGCCATATCCGTAAAACACGGGTTACAACTGTTGTTCAGCGCTTCGGCGAGCGTTTGATTGCAATGCTTACCGT
>JAZNIR010000046.1:0-10652 GCA_045577595.1 Candidatus Scatosoma sp. | reverse complement strand
TACCCGACGGATATTAAGGGAAGAGAAAGAAATAACGACTTCGAACAACCTGAAAACTTTGTCGTTTTTGAGTGTGTCAATAGATTGCTTGAAAAAGGTTATCGCCCCGAGCATATCGAACTTGAAAAAGAATGGCATTTAGGTCACGACGCAAAAAGCGGGCGAGCAGATATATGCGTTTCTGCTCCCGATGGCTCTATGCTTTTTATTATCGAGTGTAAAACCGCAGGTAGAGAGTTTGATAAAGCGTATAAAGACACTTGCAATGATGGCGGTCAGTTATTTTCTTATTGGCAACAAGAAAGAGCAACAAAATGGTTGGTTTTGTATTCTTCTGCTATTGATAATAACGAAATCGTTTATAAAGCTCCGACGATTAACTGCTCGGATGACCCACAACTTGTTATAGGCGCAAAAAAAGACGATACAATAAAACTCTATTCGTCTGCATTTACCGCAGAAGGGAAACACCTTGTTTGGAAAGAAACCTATACAAGTACGTGGTATAGTGACCTTATATTTTCAAACGACACTAGGGCGTATGAAATTGGAATAAAGCCTTTACTTAAAAAGGATTTGCGCGATTTTACTCCCGACGACAAAATCGTAAACAAGTTTGAAGAAATTTTACGTCATAACAACGTAAGCGATAAAGAAAATGCGTTTAACCGTCTTATTGCACTCTTTATTTGTAAGCTCGTAGACGAAATTCAAAAATCGGACAATGATGTTGTCGAATTTCAATACAGACAAGGAACGGACACGTACGAAACCTTACAAGACCGTTTACAACGCTTGCATAAAGAAGGTATGGAAACCTTTATGCGCGAAGAAATTTTCTATGTATCTGCTGATTACCCCGAATGGTTATTCACGAACTATACAGGGCGTACTCGTGAAAAAGCGATTGCCGATTTGAAGGATAAAATTCGTATTTTGAAGTTCTTCTCTAACAACGATTTTTCTTTCAAAGACGTTCACAACGAAGAATTATTCTATCAAAACGGGAAAATCTTGGTGGAAGTTGTTCAACTCTTCCAAGAATACAGAATTGTGTACCCTTCCAAACATCAATTTTTAGGTGACTTGTTTGAGCAGTTATTAAACAAAGGGTTTAAGCAAAATGAAGGACAATTCTTTACGCCAACCCCTATTACGAGATTTATATGGGATTGCTTACCCGTCGAGAAAATCACGCATACGGAAAAGGGTACGGTTTATCCCAAAATTATTGACTACGCTTGTGGCGCAGGTCACTTTTTAACGGAAGCAGTAGAAGCAATCAATGCCTTTGTGGAATCTGACGGCAATAATGATTGGGTGCGCGACCATATTTTTGGCGTGGAAAAAGACTATCGTCTTGCTCGTGTTGCAAAAATCTCGTTGTATATGAATGGCGCAGGTGAAGGAAATATCGTATTTGGTGACGGGTTAGAAAGTTTGCCCGAAAGACAAATCGAAAACGGGACTTTTGATGTTCTCGTTGCAAATCCCCCTTATGCGGTTAAGGATTTCAAACAACACTTAAAACTTAAAAACAATTCTTTTGAGCTCCTTGAAAGAATTGGGGATAACGGCAGTGAAATAGAAACGTTATTCGTAGAAAGAATTGCACAACTCTTAAAACCGAAGGGAATTGCGGCTGTTGTTCTTCCGTCGAGCATTTTAAGCAATGATTCCGCAAGCTATACTGGTGCAAGAGAACAAATATTACAAAACTTCTTAATTCGAGCGATTGTGCAATTCGGAAGCAAAACTTTTGGCGAAACAGGAACAAACACCGTTGTATTATTCCTTGAGAAATATAACGAACCCCCGAAGCAGAAGGATATGGTTTACGACAGTGTAAGCGCCATTCTTTCAGGTGTGGAATTAGAAGATTGGAAAGATAAAGAAATATTTGAAAGCTATGTCGCAAAAATTGACGTTGGCGAAGATATCTATACCGCATTTGCAAAACAAGAGCTTTCTTTTGACAAGATAGAAAACAGCGAATACTTCAAGGTGTATTTGGAAACGTTTAAGACCGATAGCACAACAATTAAGTATCAAAGCAGTAAAACGTTCAAAAAGCTTTCCACAACTGAACAAGCAAGACAGTTGGCAATAAAATTCTATGAATACGCTAAACTTCAAGAGTTTGAAAAACTGTTATACTTTGCATTAACATACACACAACAAACGGTCATCATAACAGCTCCTACCGACAATGCGAAACAAAAGGAATTCCTTGGTTATGATTGGAGCAAACGTAAAGGTAATGAAGGTATTCAAATCATAAAAGCTGGCGGAAAAATGTATTGCGATACGGATAGGCGAGCGGAAGGAACTCTCTCTACCGCAATTCGCAAGTCGTTTTTAGGGAAGTATCCTACGTTTACAGAAGAAAATAAACTGTACGCAGGTATAGTTGCTACGACAGATATGCTCGATTTCTCTCGTTCTTCGTTCAACAAATCAATTAGAACAAGTGTTAAAATAAAGAAACAATTGATGAGTAAATATCCGTTATCGAAATTAGGGGCAAAGTGTAAAGTGTTAATTGGCGGAACTCCTTCCCGTGAAAAATATGAATACTTTACAGGTTCAAATTTGTGGGTATCCATTGCAGAAATGCAAGGACAGGTTATTACTGATACCAAAGAAAAAATAACAGACGAAGCAGTCGCACACTCAAATGTAAAACTTATACCCCAAGGGACAACTTTGTTGAGTTTTAAGTTGAGTATTGGGAAAACAGCAATTGCGGGGGCAGACTTGTATACAAATGAAGCTATTGCAGGTTTAATTCCGTTGGATAAAACGGAATTGTTAGATTTGTATTTATTCCATTTGTTTAATAGTCGTTTGATAGACCTTCAAGATGTAGGAGATAAAGCTTTTGGAAAGAGCTTAAACAGCACATATTTGAAGGAAGAAGTTTATATCCCTATTCCGCCTATTCCTGTGCAAGAAGAAATTATAAGAGCTTGTCAAGCAATAGATAACGAATATAATTCCACCCGAATGAGTATAGAAGAATATCGTGAAAAAATCGAGAAACTCTTTGAAGAATTGGAAGTAATTACTAAAAATTCGGGGGGGGGGGTATAAACTAACCTTATCAGATAAAACGAGTTTTGCCGTTTCTATCGGCAAACGAGTGCTTACTTCTGAATTGGTTGCAGACGGTACAATCCCCGTATTTAGCGCAAATGTTTTCGAGCCTTTTGGATATACCGATAAACTCTTGATAAAAGACTTTTCTACAGATTCCGTCTTGTGGGGTATCGACGGGGATTGGATGGTGAATCTTTACCAAAAAGACAAGCCTTTTTACCCAACCGACCACTGCGGTGTTTTAAGAGTATTAACGGATAAAGTGCATCCCCGTTATGTAGCGCGGATGTTAGAAGTTGAAGGTAGGCAAATGGGATTTTCACGTTCCTATCGTGCTTCTATTGATAGAGTGGAAGGAATTTCGTTTACTGTTCCGCCTATTGAAAAGCAAAAAGAAGTAGTCGAAAAAGTGATGGTATTAGAAAATGAAATTTCTAAACTTGAAGAGAAGTTGTTAACGCTCGATAAACAAAAGACAAAAATTATAGAAGAATTTATAGTATAATTTGTTTATTCTAAAAAATACTTTTTGTCCCACACACATACCCTAAAAACGAGATTTAGTACCATACATACAACAGCCTTGATTTTTAACGAAATCAAGGCTTTTTTTTCGTGCTTTTTATATTATTGATTGCCATACAATACCGCCTTTTAAAAATAAAGCAAAAAAATACTGCGGTTTATTTTCCAAAGTACTTTTTTTACTCGTTTATTGAATTTTTCGGAAAATATGTTATAATAAAAGCACAAAACCATTAAGGAGGGATTTTTATATGACTTGGTTTAACAAACAAAGCCGTTTGGTACAAATTCTCTTGCTGTTGATTCCTGGTGTTAACTGGGTAACGGAAATCGTGGTAAGATGGTCTACGTGGGCAAAAAAGGGTGGCACGTTGCGCTTGATTATCTGTATTTTGGTAACCATTCCAAGCGGTATTATCATTGGCTGGCTCGACTTGCTTTGGATACTTTTGACGAAACATTTATTCTTGCAATAATTGACTAAAACGAAAACCTTAAAGAGAAACCGACAGAAATCGGTTTCTTTTTCTTTTGTAACGGTTTACATTTTATAAAATATATGCTATAATAAAGGCGGTAAATAAAAATACGAGAAAGGAAAGCAAGAAATGATATTATCGGTAGGTGAAATTCTCGCGGATATGATTGTAGACGTTACGAAAAGCGAATTGACGTTTCAAGCATTTTGCGGTGGCGCGCCGTTTAACGTAGCGGTGAACGCCAAACAAGCGGGCGGAAAAGTCGGTTTCGTCGGGCGCGTCGGCAAAGATTTAATGGGAAGATTTTTAATTGGAAAAGCGGAAAAAGCGGATTTGAATTATTTGGATATTCAAATAGATAAGGATAAAAATACGACGCTTGCGTTCGTTAATTTAAAAGACGGGGAAAGGGATTTTTCCTTTTATCGGCACGATACGGCGGATTATCAAATCGAATTTGAAGAAATAGATTTTGAAAAATACGAAAATTTAGGCATTATCCACGTCGGTTCGCTGATGCTCTCCGAAGAAAAAGGCAGAGCGTTTGCCACCCGCGTTTTTGCCGAAGCGAAAAAAAGAAATTGGAAAATATCGTTTGATATGAATTTCCGTTTGGACACGTACGACAGTTTTGAAGATGCAAAACGCGCCTACAAGCCGTTTGTCGAACAAGCGGATATTATTAAATTTTCCGAAGACGAAGTGGCGTTATACACCGATATAGAAGACACGTTGACGGCGGTGAAAAGCTTGGCAAAGCCCAATCAGTTGTTTGTCGTAACGCTTGGAAAAGACGGCAGTATGTATTATTATAACGGCGCGTATAAAATCGTCCCGTCAATAGCGGTGAAACCCGTAGATACGACGGGGGCGGGGGACGCGTTTTTCGGTACGTTATTAGCGCAACTTGACGGCGTAGCGTGGACGGAAGAAACGATTGAAAACGCAATGCAAAAGGCAAACGTAAAAGGCGCACAAACGACGCAGTTTTACGGGGCGTTTGCGTTAAAAGATTAAAAAGTCGTTATAGACGGCTTACAGCAATAAAATTTACGAAAGGAAGGAGTTTTTATGAATATAGCAGTTGCACAATCGGGCGGACCTACTTGCGCCATTAACGCATCTTTGTTGGGGGTATTTCGCCAAGCTACGCAATACGAAGAAATCGGCGTGGTGTACGGCGCGGTAAACGGGATTGAAGGTTTGATATACGACCATCTCGTCAGTTTAAACGAGATTATTCGCACGGACGACGACATCGAACTTATCCGTCAAACGCCGTCGACGATGCTCGGTTCTTGCCGATATAAATTGCCCGACGTATCCAAAGACGAAAAGGTGTACGAAACGATTGTCGGTAATTTCAAAAAATACGGTATCGGCGCGTTTTTCTATATCGGTGGCAACGATTCTATGGACACCGTTGTAAAACTGAACGCGTATTGTAAAGAGAAAGGGGAAGATATTAAAATTCTCGGTATTCCCAAAACGATAGATAACGATTTGCCTTGCACCGACCACACGCCTGGTTTTGGTTCGGCGGCGAAATACGTAGCGACGACGATGCAAGAAATCGTGCGCGACAGTAGCGTATATTCGGTGGAATCGGTTACGCTTGTGGAAATTATGGGTAGAGATACCGGCTGGTTGACGGCGTCGACGGCGGTGCTCCGTGCAAACGGTTTGGACGCGCCCCACTTGATTTATTTGCCCGAAAAATCTTTTTCCGTTGCGAAATTCATTGACGACGTAAAAAAAGCAATGCAAACGCATTACGCCGTCGTAGTGGCGATTTCCGAAGGGATTGAAATTAATCCTGCCGAAATCAGCGAAACGGAACAATCGGGCAAAACGGACGTATTTGGACATAAATATTTGGCAGGCGTAGCGAAAACGCTGGAAAAGGTAGTCGTAAAAGAAATCGGCTGTAAAGTGCGTTCTATCGAACTTAACGTAATGCAACGCTGTGCGTCGCATATCAGCTCTAAACGGGACATTACGGAAGCGGAGCGTATCGGTGGCAAAGCGGTGGACGCAATGTTAAAGGGGATTACGGGCGAAATGATGGTGTTTAAACGCGTGCAAGAATCCCCCTACAACGTTCGTATCGACCACGTACCCGCTGAAAAGGTGGCAAATCACGTAAAATATTTCCCGAAAGAATGGATTGCGGACAGTGGAAACGACGTAACGCAACAGGCGATTGATTATTGTTTACCGCTCATTCAGGGGGAACAAAATATCCGTTATAAAAACGGTATTCCCCAACATTACATTTTGCCTTGTGCGTTACCGCACGTAACGGTGAAAAATAAGAAAAAGTAAATAAGCTCCGTCCAAGCGCGCGTCGTTTGGACGGAAATTTTTTTAAGTTGACAAACGGCAAAAAATTTGGTATAATAAAAAAAGAAAGGTATGAAAAGAATAAATAGTGAAATTTTCACTTACTTTTCACCCGTTTATGTTGTAAGCGTAATAAAAACGGGGTATAAGTATATAGTAAGAAAAATTTTACAGTTTTGGGGGAATTTACCTATATGAAGATTTTAATAGTAGACGACGAAAAGATGATACGGGAAGTATTGAAAGAATACGTCGAATTTGAAGGGAACGAAGCGTTTGAGGCGTCGGACGGTATGGAAGCGGTGCGCCTTTGCAAAGAAAACGATTACGACTTGGTGTTGATGGACGTAATGATGCCTCACCTTGACGGTTTTTCGGCGGTAAAAGAGATTAAAAAGACGAAAGACGTGCCCGTTATTATGCTGTCGGCGCGCGGGGAAGAATACGATAAACTTTTCGCTTTTGAAATCGGCGTGGACGATTACGTAACCAAGCCGTTTTCACCCAAAGAAGTTATGGCGCGGATTGGCGCGGTTACCAAGCGTCGCAAGGCAAAACCCGTCGGCAACGAAATTTTGAAATTCGAAGGCTTGGAAATAGATATGGCGGGGCGAAACGTGTACGTAGACGGCGAAAAAGCCGAACTTACCCCCAAAGAATACGAATTGTTGTTTTATCTCGTCCGCAACAAAGGAATTGCGCTTACGAGAGAAAAACTACTTTACGACGTGTGGGGATTTGATTTTTACGGGGACGATAGAACCGTCGATACGCATATAAAAATGTTGCGTAGCAATATCAAATCCTATCGTAAGTTTATCGTAACGTTGCGTGGATTAGGGTATAAATTCGAAGAATAATCCGCAGAGCGATTTTAAAAGCGTATGGATAAAAAAGAGAAAAACAACGGAATACCTATGGACAATCCGTCCAATTCGTCCGCTTTGGCACGCCCGCCCAAGCGGAAAAAACGGTTGTACCGCAAACGGCAAACGAGCATTTACTTTTTGCTGTGGGCGGTATTTTTCGTGTTTTCCATTTTAATCGTTGCGTTGCTTTGGATTTCCCAACAACTGACGTTAGAACGAACGTATAAACAGCAAGCGGAAAAAGAAGTCAGTCAAAAGGGCGTCAAAATCGAGCGAGTGGTACTTTCCCCGCCGTCCTATTTTGAAAAGGATATGAACGCGTGGTTGCGTTCGCTGTCCGCTACGTACGACGTTTCGGTGTTCGTGCTCGATAAAGACGGGAATATGGCGTTCCCGTTTGAGACGGCGCAACCGCCTACGGAAGAACAGCTTGGCGCGTTTAACTTTTCAGCGGAAATAAAAACGCTATTGGCGCATTTGGGAACGGACGGCGAATCCACCGTGTACGAAGGAAACGGCAAATACGTGTACGGCGCAAGGCTAAATTTAGAAAACGGCGAAGAAGTGTTTTTATACGTTACGAAATCGTTGCATTTAATGCAATCGGTGCTCAAAGAACTGCGTATGCGTATGATATTCGTGTCGGTATTCGTGGCGCTCGTGGCGTTTGCATTGTCCAGCGCCGTGTCCGGTTGGCTTACCAAACCGATAACGGAAATGGGCAAAAAAGCCCGTCAACTTGCGCGCGGGGATTTTGACGTGGATTTTTACGGCGGGGATTACAGCGAAGAAATGGTGGAACTTGCCGACGCGCTGAATTTTGCGCGGGACGAAATTTCCAAAGCGGACGGTATGCAAAAGGAGCTGATTGCCAACGTTTCGCACGATTTTAAAACACCGCTTACGATGATAAAGGCGTACGCGTCGATGATTATGGAGATTTCCGGAAACAATCCCGAAAAACGCAACTTGCACGCGCAGGTTATCGTCGACGAAGCGGATAGGCTTGCGTCGCTCGTCAACGACGTGCTCGATTTGTCGAAAATACGTTCGGGAATTGTCGGTTTAACGTGGGCGCGTGTGGATATGTCCGATTGCGTGGAAGAGATTTTAGGAAGATTTGCCTATTTACAAGAAACGAAAGGTTACGTGTTTGAAAAGGATATTCAAAGCGGATTATATACGCAAGCGGACGAAATGAAAATCGGACAAGTGGTGTATAATTTAATCGGCAACGCCGTCAATTATACGGGCGAAGATAAAAAGGTGTTCGTGTCGTTAAAAGCGATAGATAAAAACGTATTCCGCCTTACCGTGCGCGATACGGGCAAGGGGATAAAGGAAGAAGAGCTTTCCACCATTTGGGATAGATACTACCGTTCGAAAGAAACGCATAAACGCCCCGTTCAAGGCACGGGATTAGGGCTTTCGATTGTAAAAACGGTGCTTGAAAAACACGGATTTGTGTTCGGCGTGGAAAGCGAAATAGGCGTCGGGAGCAGTTTTTACGTAGATTTTCCTATGGATAAGGAAAAGGGCGTGTAATTGCTTGACAGAATAAAAATTTATCGTTATAATAATAAAAAACTGAAAAAACTTTGGGGCGAGGCGTAATTCCTCACCGGCAGTATAGTCTGCGAAGAACGCGTTTAAAAAGCGTGTTCCCGATTCGGTGCAATTCCGAAACCGACTGTATAGTCAGGACGGGAAAAGTAGATGGGCGAATTTTGTTCGCTTGTCTTTTGCGCGTACGAAAACCCCGAACTTTTTCGGGGTTTATTTTATAGGAGCACGCAATGGAAACACAAAAAAAACAACGAGAAAAAGAACAAACGATAGGGGTATGTACGGAAACACCGCGAAAAAAAAGCTGGTGGCAACGGCATTTTACGGCAAAGCGAATGGCGCTTATGGGGATATTCGTGGCGCTTTCGTACGCCGTCAGTTTTTTGGAATTTCCGATTTTTCCGTCGGCAAACTTTTTAAAGCTCGATTTCGGCAACGTGTTTATCACGCTAATATCGTTTTTGCTCGGACCAATCGAAGGATTGCTCGTTTGCCTTTTAAAAGAAGGACTTCGCGCGCTTTCGTCGTCGACGGGCGGGGTGGGGGAACTTGCAAATCTTTGCGTAACCTGTTCGTTTATTATCATTCCCGCTTTCGTTTATCAATTTAAAAAGGGGATTAAAATCGTAGTGCTTTGCTTGATGATTGCTTGTTTATTGGGCACGGGCGTTGCGCTTATCACCAACCGCTTTATTATGTTTCCGTTGTTTATGGGCAAAGGGGCTGCGGCGTTTTTTGAAAAAAACTTTTGGCTGGTGTTGGCGTTTAATCTGATAAAGACTGTTTCCGTTAGTATTTTAACGTTGCTTTTGTATAAACGGCTTTCGAATTTTCTTAAAAACAATAAATTTTAACAACGCCCCTTGCATTTAATTGCAAAAAAAACGATTATTGATTATAATAAAGATATGAAAATTTACCTTTCCAAATCGCGCGAAGAAACGCAAGCGTTCGCGCAAGAATACGCAAAAAACCTTTCCGCAGGCGACGTCGTTTTATTGGACGGCGATATGGGCGCGGGAAAAACGGTGTTTGCAAAGGGCGTAGCCAAAGGCTTGGGGGTGGAAGAAGAAGTAACCAGCCCCACCTACGCGTATATGAACGATTACGACGGGCGGTTATTCCATTACGATTGTTACCGCATTGAAAGCGTGGAACAAGCGGAGCGTTTAGGGCTTGCCGATTATTTCGATATGGGCGGAATATGCCTTATCGAATGGTCGCAAAATATCGCGCCGTTGCTCCCCGCCGATTGTAAGCGGGTGCGTATCGTAAAGTTGAGCGAAACGGAACGGCAAATCGAATATTAAAAAGCGGGAATTATCGTGGAAAATTTTTTAGTAGTGGATACGAGTTGTAAATATTTAAGCGTAGTAGCCTGTAAAGACGGACAGACGTTTTCTTGTTTTGCGCCCGATTGCGCGATGCGCCATTCGACGACGCTTATGGAGAAAATCGAAGAAACGCTTACAAAAGCCAATCTCACCCTTGACGGGTGCGATTTTTTCGGCGCGGTGGTGGGCGCAGGCTCGTTTACGGGAATTCGTATCGGCATTTCCGCGATTAAAGGTTTTTGTTTGGCAAGCGGAAAACCCGCGCTCCCTATCACTTCTTTCGAAGTTTCCGCATATAATGCGATAGAGAAAACGCAAGGCGGGGGAAAAATACTCTCGCTCGTCGACGCTTTGCACGGATATTATTACGCGTGCGGATTTGAAAAGGGCGAAATTGTTTACCCGCCCGCTTATTTATCCGAAGAAGAAGTGCTTGC
>JAZNIR010000045.1:0-5384 GCA_045577595.1 Candidatus Scatosoma sp. | reverse complement strand
GATTTGGCGGCGATACTTACCAACTTAAACGACGGCGACGTGTTATTTATCGACGAAATCCACCGCTTGAACCGTTCGGAGGAAGAAATTTTATATTCGGCGATGGAAGATTACGCGCTGGATATTATTATCGGAAAAGGCCCGTCCGCGCGCAGTATGCGCTTTGCGCTCAACAAATTCACGCTGGTTGGGGCAACGACGCGGGTGGGTATGCTTGCCCCCCCGTTGCGGGATAGATTCGGCATTATCAACCGTTTGGAAATGTACACGGGCGAAGAATTGACGGAAATCGTAACCCGTTCGGCGCGGGCGCTGGATATAGCGATTGAAACGGACGCGGCGGAAGAAATTGCCCGTCGCAGTCGGGGTACGCCGAGAATTGCCAACCGCCTTTTAAAGCGGGTGCGGGATTTTTCGGTGGTGAAAGGAAACGGTGTTATCAATAAAGCGGACACCAAGTTTGCGCTTGCGCGTTTGGAAATCGACGAGCTTGGTTTAGACGAAACGGACAGAAACTTGCTCCGCGCGCTCATTGAAAAATTCGGTGGCGGACCTGCGGGGCTTGAAACGCTTTCGGCGACGATTAACGAAGACGCCAACACGATTGAAGACGTGTACGAGCCGTATTTGTTACAACTCGGCTTTATCGCCCGCACACCACGCGGTAGGGTTTGTTTGAAAGGCGGTTACGAGCATATGCATATGAAACCGAGCGCGAAAGCGCGCGCGCAAATTTCCTTTTTCGAAGAGGACGAATAAAGAATGGAAGAAAAAGTACGGTACGCCAAACGAGATTTTTATTACGATTTACCCGAAGAACGCATTGCGCAAACGCCCGCAATGCCCCGCGATTCTTCCCGTCTTTTGGTGTACGACACGAAAAACAAAAGCATAGAAGATAAAATTTTTCGCGACGTCGTCGATTATTTAAAAGCGGGGGATTTGCTCGTTGTCAACAACACGAAAGTATTGCCCGCGCGGGTGTACGCGCACACGGCGTACGGCGGGGCGGTGGAAATTCTACTGCTTAAACGGTACGATTTAAAAACGTGGGAAGTGCTGATGAAGCCTGGCAAAAAAGGCAAAATCGGCGCGGTGATGACGGTAAATAGCGAGCTTTCGTTCACCGTAAAAGATATTACGGAAACGGGCGAACGGGTGATTGAATTTGATTATGAAGGCTCGTTTGAAGAAATCCTTGCGCGGGTGGGCACGATGCCACTCCCGCCGTATATCAAGGAAAAACTGCGCGACCAAACCCGTTATAACACGGTGTACAGCAAGGTGGACGGCTCGGCGGCGGCGCCGACGGCGGGACTACATTTCACCCCCGAATTATTGCAAAAAATCAAAGATAAAGGCGTAGAAATTGCCGAAGTACTTTTACACGTTGGGTTGGGCACGTTCCGTCCCGTCAGTGAAGAGATTATCACCGACCATAAAATGCACTCGGAATTTTACGAAATCAAGGCGGACGCGGCGGAAAAAATCAATCGCGCGAAAGCGGAAGGAAGACGGGTGATTGCCGTGGGTACGACGTCCGTTCGAACGCTGGAAAGCGTAGCGGACGAAAAGGGGTTCGTGCGCGCTTGCAACGGCAATACGGAAATATTTTTATATCCGCCCTATCAAATGAAATGCGTGGACGCGCTTATCACCAATTTCCACTTGCCCGAAAGCACGCTGATTATGTTGGTGGCGTGTTTAACGGGACGGGAAGAAATTTTAAACGTGTACGAATATGCGGTGAAAAACGAATATCGATTTTTTTCATTCGGCGACGCGTGCCTAATTTTATAAACGGCGCATCTCGGCGTTGCGCTCCGCTTTGTTTCGCTCGCGTACGTCTATGTACGCTCCCGTCAACAAATGCTCGCGCGCCTTGACCTGCTTGTTTCTAAAAATAGGCAAATCCCGTTTCTCGTAAAATTCGGCGACACGTCGAAAAACTGTGTTGACGCTCGTTCGCGTCGCCTTGTCTTACTTGTTTTTAAAACCAAACCATTACTTACAATACAGCATAAAAAGGGGAAAAATATGCAATACAATCAATCGGAACAAGACTATTTGGAATGTATCTTAAATCTTTCGTCCGCGCAACCAATCGTGCACCGTATCGACATTGCCAAGCAAATGAAAGTGTCGCAAGCGGCGGTAAATAAAGCGGTAAAGCTCCTTTGCGAAAAAGGGTACGTGTACGAAGAAGGCAAGCATTTGTATTTGACGGGGAGCGGAAAAACGTACGCGGAAAAGGTGTATGAAAAACATTGCGTATTGCGGGAATTTTTAATTAAGCTTGGCGTATCCAAACCGCAAGTGGAAGAAGACGCTTGTAAAATGGAACACGTCGTTTCCGAAGAAACGTTTGAAAAAATGAAAGAATTTTTAGAAAAATAACGTTCTACGTGCGCGCGAGCGCACGTATTATATTATGTAAAGGATAAAATTTCGGCAGTATAAAAGCAAAAAATTTTTTAAAATATTTTTAACTACGGTTAATTTTTGCTTGACTTTGGAAAATTGTGGTGGTATAATAAACGAGCAAAACGGATAGAGAAGTCCGCTTTTTTATATAAAATAAAACTTAACTACGGTTAAGAAATGTATAAAAGGAAAGATAAAAAATGAAATTGTTATCAGAGTTAGAAGTTGGAAACAAGGCGCGTATCGAAGCGGTGAACGGCGAAGGCGCGGTTCGTAGACGGTTGTTCGATATGGGGATTACACCAGGCGCGGAAGTGTATTTACGGAAAAAAGCACCGCTTGGCGACCCGATTGAAATCGCGATACGCGGATACGAGCTTACTTTGCGTAAAGCGGAAGCCGCGCACGTAGAAATTACCTTATTATAATAAAGAAAGAAGGAGAGAAGTATGTTAAGATTTGCACTTGCGGGAAATCCGAACAGTGGAAAAACGACGTTGTTTAACGCACTGACGGGTTCTACGGCGCACGTGGGCAACTGGCCGGGCGTAACCGTCGATAAACGCGAAGGGGTATATAAAAAAGGGGAAACGCCCGTAGACGTCGTTGACTTGCCGGGTATTTATTCCCTTTCCCCGTACACGCCCGAAGAAGTGGTGGCAAGAAACTTTTTACTGGACGAAAGCCCCGATTGTATCATCAATATCGTCGACGCGACGAATTTAGAGCGGAATTTATATTTAACCACCCAACTGATGGAATTGGACGTTCCGATGGTGGTAGCGTTGAATATGACGGACGTTTTGGATAAACGCGGGGATAAAATCGACGTACGGACGTTGGAAAAGCGTATCGGGTTTCCCGTCGTAGAGATTTCCGCTCTAAAAGAAACGAACGTCGATTTGTTAATGCAAAAGGCGTTACAAGCGACGGAAAATAAACGCGCGGGCAGTAGCGTATTAAAAAATTCGTTGCTTGGTATGGCAATCGCCAACGCGGAAATCGCTTTGAAATTAAAAGGGGTGGAAGCGCCTTTATTCCACGCGGTAAAATTGGTGGAAAAGGACGATATCGAAGTAAAAAATCACCCTGCCGAAGCGAAAGCGGTGGAAGCGTTTATCCGCGAAAACGTTTGCTCGAAAAAGGACGGCAAACCGCTGGATACGGAAGCGGAAATTGCCGACGCGAGATATAAATACATAACGGCGCATTTTTCGTCTACGCTGACGAGAGCGCGTAAACTCGATTACGACGATTTGTCCAAATCGGATAAAGCGGATAAAATTTTAACGCATAAATGGTGGGGAATTCCTATTTTCGTCGTTATTTTATTTGCGATTTTCCATTTAACCTTTTCGGAAGATTTGCTTTTTCTCGGCGCAATCATTCCCAAATTCGGCGCTTGGTGCGAAGCGGAAGGGAGCGCGGTAAAATCGGTGTTCTTCTCGGGCGGTATTAACTCAATCGGCGTTATTTTATTTAACGCGCTGGAATTGCTGACGGGCAAACTCGGCGAATGGGTAAGCGTCGGTATGGCGAACTTGAACGCAAGCGAATGGGCGGTCGGTTTGGTTTGCGACGGCGTACTCGGCGGTTTGTTTGCAGTACTTTCGTTTTTACCGCAAATACTCGTGCTTTTCTTGTTCTTCTCGATTTTGGAAGATTCGGGATATATGGCGCGCGTAGCCTTTATGCTGGATAGAATTTTCCGTCGTTTCGGCGTATCGGGCAGAGCGTTTATGCCAATGATTATGGGCTTTGGTTGTTCCGTACCCGCGATTGTAAATACGCGTACGCTTGCGGACGAGCGGGAACGCCAAGCTACCGTTCGCGTGATTCCCTTCTTCTCGTGCGGAGCGAAATTGCCGATTTTAACGGCGATTGCGGGCGGTATTGCCTTGCGCTTTGGCGTAGGCAACGCGGACGTGATTACCTATTCTATGTACCTTTTAGGTATCGTCGTAGCGTTGATTTCGCTGTTGATTATGCGCAATACGACGATGCGCGGGGAAACTTCTCCCTTTATTATGGAACTTCCCACCTATCATATGCCGGGCGCAAAAAGCTTGATTTTGCACCTTTGGGATAAAGCGAAACACTTTATCGAAAAAGCGTTCACCGTTATTTTCGCGTCCACCGTCATTATTTGGTTTTTGACGAATTTCGCGTGGGATTGGACGTACGTCGGCGGAGCGGATATGGGGCAATCCATACTCGCGTCAATCGGAAAACTCATTCAACCGTTGTTTACACCGCTCGGTTTCGGTAAACAGCTCTCGTCGTGGGGTTGGGTGTTTGCGGTGGCTGCAATCACCGGTTTAATTGCCAAAGAAAACGTTATCGCTACGTTCGGCGCGTTGGCGGCGGTGATTATCGGCGCAAACTTCGAAGGCACGGAAGAAGGCGTGGCGGAAGTCGTTACGATGATTGAAGCAACGGGCATCACCGTTCCCGCGCTTATATCCTTTATCGCCTTTAATATGCTTACGATACCCTGCTTTGCGGCAGTGGCTACGGCGCGTGGGGAAATTGGCAAGGGCAAGTTCAAATGGACGTTGTTGTTTTGGCTCGTAACGTCCTATCTCGTAAGTTGTATCGTCTACACGGTGGGTTCGTGGACTTGGACGGTTGCGATTTGGTTGGCGCTTGCGGTGTTGACGGTGGTCGGTATCGTGTTGTACAACAAATATATGGATAAAAAGGAAAGAAAAAGCAAATGAAACCGATTGATATAATTATTCTCGTATCGGCAATCGCCGTCGTCGTGGGCGCGCTTACGATTGCGTTTGTTCGTAAAAAGAAGGGCAAAGGCGGTTGTGGTTGCGGTTGCAACGGTTGTAGCGGTTGTTCGAGTAAAACCGCTTGCGCCGTCGCAAAAAAAGCGGAAGAAGAATTACAAGACGAATAATAAAAAGCGACGGAAGTCGTTTAATATTGTTAAAAATCCCCCGAAACGCATA
>JAZNIR010000044.1:0-11341 GCA_045577595.1 Candidatus Scatosoma sp. | reverse complement strand
ACAGAACGACATGGCTACGATCCGACTTACCTTTTTCCCTTTCAAAATTTCCGCCGCTTCTTCAATATCTTTATAATGCCCGTTGGTGCAAGAGCCAATCACCACTTGGTCAATCGGCACGTTGCCGATTTCGTCAAACGTCTTGGTGTTTTCGGGCAAATGCGGGAAAGCCACCGTCGATTGGATTTGCGATAAATCAATCTCGTAGGTTTGTTCGTACACCGCGTCGTCGTCCGCTTTATACGCGGTAAACGCTCTGTCCGAACGTTCTTTCACGTACGCTTCCGTTTGTTCGTCCACTTCGAAAATACCGTTTTTCGCGCCCGCCTCGATTGCCATATTGGAAATCGTCAGCCTATCGAACACGGTGAGCGATTGCACCCCTTCGCCGACGAATTCCATCGACTTATACAGCGCGCCGTCCACGCCGATTTTGCCGATAATATGTAAAATCACGTCTTTACCCGACACGTACTTATTCAGTTTGCCTTTCAAAACGAACTTGATTGCCGACGGCACTTTAAACCAAGCTTTCCCCGTCGCCATACCGCACGCCATATCCGTCGAACCGACGCCCGTCGAAAACGCGCCGAGCGCCCCGTAGGTACAGGTATGCGAATCCGCGCCGATTACGACGTCGCCGGGCACGACAAGCCCCTTTTCGGGCAACAACGCGTGTTCAATACCCATTCTGCCCACGTCGTAAAAATGCGTTACGTTATGTTCGTCGCAAAAATCACGGCACATTTTACATTGCGCCGCCGCCTTAATATCCTTATTCGGCGCGAAATGGTCCATCACCATCGTAACCTTTTCTTTATCGTACACGTCCTTTGCGCCAATTCTTTCAAATTCCCGAATCGCAACGGGGGACGTAATGTCGTTGCCAAGCACTCTATCCACGTTTACGAGAACGAGTTGCCCCGCTTCCACTTTATCCAATCCCGCGTGCGCCGCGAGAATTTTTTGCGTCATTGTCATAGCCATAATTCTATCTTACTCCTTAAAAGCCAACGCCGTAGCGGACTACTTCCGCGTATCCGCTTTTTTATTTATGATTGATAATCGCGCCCTTATCCGCCGAGCTCACTTGCGCCGCATACCGTTTCAAATATCCCGAAACTTCTTTTTTCTTAATCGGCATTTCCGCTTTCCGCTTTGCAAGTTCTTCGTCGGAAACTTTCAAGGCAATCGAATAATTGGGAATGTCAATCGCGATAATATCGCCGTCTTTCACGTAGGCAATCGTCCCGCCGTTTGCCGCTTCGGGCGAAACGTGTCCAATCGACGCTCCGCGCGTCGCGCCCGAAAACCGTCCGTCGGTAATCAGCGCCACGTCTTTGTCCAATCCCATACCCGCAATCGCAGACGTAGGCGACAACATTTCCCGCATACCAGGTCCGCCCGCAGGTCCTTCGTAACGAATCACCACGACGTCCCCTTTTACGATTTTGCCCGCGTAAATAGCCGCGATACATTCTTCTTCGCTTTCAAACACTTTCGCAGGTCCTTCGTGCACGAGCATTTCACTCGCCACCGCCGCCCGCTTGACGACGCATCCGTCGGGGGCAAGGTTGCCTTTCAGCACCGCAATACCGCCCGTTTTTCCAAACGCGTTTTCCGGCTTTCTAATCACTTCTTCGTCCAAATTCACTGCCGAGTCGATATTTTCTTTCATCGTCTTGCCCGTACACGTCATCACGGACGTATCAATCAAGCCGAGATTATCCAGTTCTTTCAAAACGGCGTACACACCGCCCGCCTCGTTCAAATCTTCCATATAGGTAGGTCCTGCGGGGGCAAGGTGGCACAAATTGGGCGTCTTTTCGCTAATCGCGTTCACTTCTTCCAAATCGAACGGCACTTCGCATTCGTTGGCAATCGCGGGCAAGTGTAACATACTGTTCGTCGAACAACCGAGCGCCATATCCGCCGTAATCGCGTTTTTAATTGCCGCCGCCGTCATAATATCGCGCGGACGGATATTCTTTTTCACAAGTTCCATCACTTGCATACCCGCGTGTTTCGCAAGTTCAATCCGCGCGGAATATACGGCGGGAATCGTCCCGTTGCCTTTCAGCCCCATACCGAGCACTTCCGTCAAACAGTTCATCGAGTTTGCGGTGTACATACCCGAACACGAACCGCAAGTAGGGCAAACTTTCTTTTCAAATTCGCAAAGCCCCGCTTCGTCCAATTTCCCCGCGCTGTACGCGCCCACCGCTTCAAACATACTCGAAAGCGAGCGTTTCTTACCGCCCACGCGCCCCGCGAGCATCGGTCCACCGCTAACGAATACGGTGGGTATATTCAACCGCGCCGCCGCCATCAAAAGTCCGGGCACGTTTTTATCGCAGTTGGGTATCATCACCAGCCCGTCAAAACCGTGCGCCATCACCATTGCTTCCGTCGAATCGGCAATCAAATCGCGGGTAACGAGAGAGTATTTCATACCCGTATGCCCCATTGCAATCCCGTCGCAAACGGTAATCGCGGGGAACATAATCGGCGTACCGCCCGCCATTGCCACGCCAAGCTTTACCGCTTGCGCGATTTTATCGAGATTTACGTGTCCCGGCACGATTTCGTTATACGACGATACGATACCGATAAGCGGACGCGCCATTTCTTCTTCCGTCAACCCGAGCGCGTGATACAACGAACGGTGCGGAGCGTTTTGAAATCCGTCTACTATTCTTTCTTTAATCATAATCTTAACCCTATTTGGAATAAATTATCTTCACTCTATTTACAATAAATTGTCGCTCACGTCGGCTTTTTTCGTTTCCCTACAAACCGTCGGCAAAAACCGACGTGAACTGCGCCCACAAAAAAGGCGCAATTCACGGAAACGTTTTTTATTTACAAACGCAAAGCGTTTTTTGCGTAAAAACCGCAGATTAGTTATTGATAAACTTTTCTTCGTCCGCCCAGCTGTAAAGCTTACGGATTTCCTTGCCCACCACTTCGGCAGGGTGTTCCGCCGCGATTTTTCTCATAGCGTTAAAGTGTACTTGACTGCCCGCGTCGGACATATCCAAAAGGAAGTCTTTCGCAAACGTACCGTCTTGAATGTCTTTCAGCACTTTCTTCATTGCTTTCTTCGTTTCTTCGGTGATAATCTTCGGTCCCGTAATATAATCGCCGTATTCCGCCGTATTGGAAATGGAATAACGCATTCCCTCAAAACCGCTTTGATAAATCAAATCGACGATAAGTTTCATTTCGTGAATACATTCGAAGTACGCGTTACGGGGGTCGTAACCCGCTTCCACAAGCGTTTCAAAACCCGCTTGCATCAACGCGCAAACGCCACCGCAAAGCACCGCTTGTTCGCCGAAAAGGTCGGTTTCCGTTTCCGTACGGAAGTTCGTTTCCAAAACACCCGCTCTTGCACCGCCGATACCGAGCGCATACGCAAGCCCGATTTCCAAAGCGTCGCCCGTCGCGTCTTGTTCTACGGCGATAAGGCAAGGCACGCCTTTACCCACTTGATATTCGCTACGAACGGTGTGTCCAGGTCCTTTGGGCGCAACCATAATTACGTTTACGTTCTTCGGGGGTTTAATGCAACCGAAGTGAATGTTAAAGCCGTGCGCAAACGCAAGCGTTTTGCCTTCGGTAAGGTTAGGTTCGATGCTTTCTTTGTAAAGCTTCGCTTGCTTTTCGTCGTTAATCAAAATCATAATCACGTCCGCAACTTTCGCCGCTTCAAACGCCGTCATAACTTTCAAGCCTTGCTTTTCCGCTTTTGCCCAGCTCTTACTGCCGTTGTACAAACCGACTACGACGTTTACGCCCGATTCTTTCAAATTGAGCGCGTGCGCGTGTCCTTGCGAACCGTAACCGATAATCGCAACCGTTTTGCCGTTTAACTTGTTCAAATCACAATCTTGTTGATAATAAATTTTATTCGCCATAATTTTATCCTATCCTTTTTTTATTTTTATTTTAAAATTTATTTTTTTATTTAGAAAACAACGTCGTCGAACCTCTATCTAACGCTACGACGCCCGTACGGCACATTTCCAAAATCCCGAACGGTTGCATCAATTTCACAAACGCGTCGATTTTCGAAGGGTTGCCCGTAACTTCTATGCACAGCTCGTCGGGGGTGTAATCAATAACGCTTGCGCGGAACACGTCCACCGCCGTCATCACTTCGCTACGGCTTTCCGCTTGATTTTTCACCTTAATCAGCATCAATTCCCGTTTAATCGGCTCGTCTTCTAAAACTTCCACCTTTTTCACGACGATTAGTTTACGGAGCTGATTTATCAGCTGTTCTTTCGCATACTTATCCCCGCTCATACAAATGGTAATACGGGAATATTCACTTCTTTCCGTTTCGCCTACGGTAAGGGCGTCGATATTAAATCCACGACGGGTAAACATACCCGTTACGCGGGTAAGCACGCCCGCCTTATTGTCTACGTAAACGGCAAGTATAAATTGATTTTCTTGCATAATCTTTCGCTCTCCTTTTCCCTTATTTCACGACGGTAATCATATCGTCAATCGCCCCGCCGGGTGGCAACATCGGCAACACGAATTCGTCCTTGTCGATACGCGTATCAATCACGACGGGTTTGCCCGCTTTAATCGCCTTGTCAAACGCTTGTCTAAACTCTACGGGCGTTTCCGCCAAATATCCGTCCGCGCCGAACGCTTTGGCAAGCGCCACGAAATCGGTTTTTCTTTCGAGTACGGTGTTGGAATATCTCTTTCCGAAAAACAACGTTTGCCATTGCCGTACCATACCCAGCACGCCGTTGTTCAAAAGTACGATAACGACGGGGATTTTATACGTTACGGCGGTTGCCAATTCGTTCAAGTTCATTCCGAAACTGCCGTCGCCCGTAATCAGCACCGTAGGCGCTTTGGTAGCGGTGTACGCGCCGATTGCCGCGCCCAAGCCGAATCCCATCGTTCCCAAACCACCGCTCGATACGAATCTTCTGGGCTTGTCGAATTTCACGTATTGCGCCGTCCACATTTGGTGTTGCCCTACGTCGGTAGCAATCACCGTTTCGGGCAATTTGTCTTGATTGATAATTTCAAACACTTTTTTCGGCGTCAACGGCGCGACGTTCTTGCTTGCGATTTCTTCTTCGAAAGCAAGTTCTTCTTCTTTCAAAACTTTCACTCTCGCCATCCACGCGGGATTGGATTTCCCCGCGCACTTTTCCGCAATCCGCTTAAACGCGTCTTCCACGTCGCCTACAAGCCCTAAATCCACGCGCACGTTTTTATTGATTTCCGCGCAGTCGGGGTCAATTTGAATAATTTTACTGTTTTTAGCGAATTTCGCAAGATTGCCCGTCGCTCTGTCCGAAAAGCGAACGCCGATTGCAAAAATCAAATCGGATTCGTTTTGCGACATCGACGACGCGTAATGCCCGTGCATACCTTGCATACCCAAAAACCGTTCGTTGTCGTCGGGCACTGCGGAAAGCCCCATAAACGAACAACCAATCACGGCGTCGATTTTATTGGCAAACGCCACGATGTCTTGGCCCATACCAAGCCCCGCCGCGCCACCGCCTATGTAGATATACGGTTTGGACGATTGCGCAATCATTTCCACCGCTTTTTCAATCGACGCTTCGTCCACTTTGGGTAAGGGCGTCTTGGGCGCAACCGGTTTTTCTTCATATTCGTAGGACGCCACTTGTACGTCTTTGGGAATATCAATCAACACGGGGCCGGGTCTGCCCGATTTCGCGATGGTAAACGCTTCGCGTACGGTGTCCGCCAAATCTTCGATTTTGTTTACGAAATAATTGTGTTTGGTAATCGGCAACGTTACGCCCGTAATGTCGATTTCTTGGAAACTGTCCTTCCCGATAAGCGAGCAGGGCACGTTGCCCGTAATCGCCACCAACGGAATAGAATCGAGCATAGCCGTCGCAATCCCCGTTACGAGATTGGTCGCGCCAGGACCGCTCGTTGCGATACAAACGCCCACTTTCCCCGTCGCGCGGGAATATCCGTCCGCCGCGTGGGACGCGCCTTGTTCGTGCGCGGTAAGTACGTGATTGATTTGGTCTTTGTACTCGTACAACGCGTCGTAAATATTGATAACTTGTCCGCCGGGATAACCGAACACGTCGGTTACCCCCTGCTCAATCAAGGTTTTAATTAAAATTTGCGAACCTTTCAATTTCATAAATTCGTTCTCCTTTCTACTGTCTTTACATTCCTTTTTAAAGCATTCTGTTCACGGCGGAAACGAGCGCTTTCACCGACGAAGTCATAATATCGGTATGTATACCCGCCCCCCAATAGGGAACGCCGTTTTCGACGATACAAACGTACGACGCCGCTTTCGACGTGGATTTTTCTTCCAAAGCGTGTTCCACGTAATTTTCCAACTGGTATTCTTTGCCGATTACCTGTTTAATCGCCTTATTTACGCAATCCAACCGCCCGTTTCCTTCCACTTCGACGGTGGTTGCTTTGCCTGCGTATTCAATCACCACCTTACCGCGTATGCATTCGGGGGATACGTCCGTATATCCCGCTTCCAATACGTTGAGTTTATCGGTAAGATTGACGAAATCGCGCATAAATATTTCGTACACTTCGGTAGACGCGAGTTCTCTGTGTTCGTGGTCGGAAATATTTTTCACGTGATACCCGAACTGTTCGCGCATCTTCATTGGCAACAACAGCTTAAACTGCGTTTCCAAAATATACCCTATACCGCCTTTTCCCGATTGAGAATTGATACGGATAACGTCCGCTTCGTACACTCTGCCCACGTCGGCAGGGTCGATAGGCAAATAGGGCACCGTCCAAGTATTCGAATCCTTTTCCACACGGTATTTCATACCCTTTGCAATCGCGTCTTGGTGCGAGCCGGAAAACGCCGCGAACACCAACTGTCCGCTGTACGGCTGTCTTTGGCTGACTTTCATACGGGTAACCCGTTCGTACACTTCGGTAATCGACGGCAAATTCGAAAAATCCAACTTCGGGTCGACCCCTTGCGAGTACATATTCAACGCAAGCGTTACGATATCGACGTTGCCCGTGCGTTCGCCGTTTCCAAACAGCGTGCCTTCGATTCTGTCCCCGCCCGCAAGCAAGCCCATTTCACTGTCCGCCACCGCGCAACCCCTATCGTTATGCGGGTGCAACGAGATAATCACGTTTTCGCGGTTTTTCAAGTTTTTGCACATATATTCCACTTGGCTCGCGTACACGTGTGGCATCGAATTTTCCACCGTTACGGGCAAATTGATAATCGCCTTGTCGTTTTCCGTCGGTTGCCAAACGTCCAACACGGCGTTGCAAATTTCCACCGCAAATTCCGGTTCCGTGCCCGTAAAGCTTTCGGGGGAATATTCCAAAGCAATTTGCCCTTCCGCCTTTTCCTTGTACGCCTTGCAAAGCTCCGCGCCCGAAACGGCGATTTTTACGATTTCTTCCTTACTGCGCTTAAACACTTGCTCTCTTTGCGCCACCGACGTCGAATTGTATAAATGGACAATCGCCTTTTTCACACCCGCAAGCGCTTCAAACGTCTTTGCGATAATGTGTTCGCGCGATTGGGTAAGCACTTGAATGGTTACGTCGTCGGGGATTAAATTGCGTTCAATCAACGCGCGACAAAATTCGTATTCCGTTTCGCTTGCCGCAGGAAAACCTACTTCGATTTCTTTAAAACCGATTTTGCAAAGCAAAGCGAAAAATTCCAACTTTTCTTCTAAACTCATTGGAATAATCAGCGCTTGATTGCCGTCGCGCAAATCCACGCTACACCAAATCGGCGGTTTTTCAACGGCGGTTTTTTTCATCCAATCCATCGTAACGCCACTCGGCGCAAAATATTGTTTCACGTATTTTTTCGTATTTTTCATAATCCTTTCTTATCCTTTTTTTACCGTGATTCGTAGTCGCTTATTAGAAAAAATCTCTTTCGCGCGCCACTAAAAAACGCACGAAAGAGACGAAGATTTCTCCGCGGTACCACTCTGTTTGACGGCGTCGCCGTCCACTCGTGTCTTTACAGACTTCCCTATAACGGGGGATTCCCGTCCGAATCTACTTGGCAAATTTCTTCGCCGTTCTCTCGGCGGCTCGGGGAGGAGCTATATTCCGTAAGCCGTATTGACTCGCACCCACCGTCAACTCTCTGCACCAAGCGGTTTTTACGGATTTTTATCCCGTCATAGCCTTTCACTACGCATTCCGTTTTCTTAAAAAACAATATCGTATCTATTATACAACGTTTCCCCGTCTTTGTCAAGGGGGAACTGCCACTTTTTCTTTCTTTTTTCTCGATTTTCTTAAAAAATCAATCTTTTCCGGCGACGAAAACCGCCTTTTTTTACAACTTATGCACCCAATGGAATTTATCTTCGATTTTTCCCCATTGAATACCCGTCAACACGTCGTACAATTTTTGGGTAACTTCCCCGATTTTACCCCCGCCAACGACGTATTCGTCGTCGCCGTAGGCAAGTTTTCCAATCGGCGAAACCACCGCCGCCGTTCCGCACCCCCAAGCTTCTTCCAATTTCCCGCTCTTCATTGCATCCACGAGTTCGTCCACCGATAAAAGCCGTTCGCTCACCTTATATCCAAGCGAAGTAAGTACTTCGATACAGCTCTTTCTCGTAATGCCGGGCAATATCGAGCCGGTAAGTTTGGGCGTTACGATTTCCCCGTCGATTTTAAACATAACGTTCATTGCGCCCACTTCTTCGATATATTTTCTTTCCACGCCGTCCAGCCAAAGCACTTGCGAATAACCCTTTTTCGCCGCTCTCTCGCCCGCACGCGTACTCGCCGCGTAGTTGCCACCGCATTTTGCATAGCCCGTGCCCCCGCGCACCGTACGCACGTCTTCGCTTTCAATCATAATCTTAACGGGATTGATGCCTTCCGCGTAGTAACTGCCACTTGGCGAGGCAATCAACATAAAGGTTGCGCGGTGCACCGCGTGTACGCCCAAGCTTTCGTCGTTGCCGAACATAAACGGGCGCAAATACAAGGAAGTCCCGAACGAGTGGGGAACGAACCGTTCTTCCAACCGCACGAACGTTTCCAAAATTTCCAGCGCGTCCTGTTCGTCTAAAAGGGGCAAGCTCATACGTTCGGCGGAATTATTCATACGCTTGATATTTTCCATAGGACGGAAAAGTTGCACGCCACCGTCAGCCCGTCTGTACGCTTTCAACCCCTCGAAAATTTCCGCGCCGTAATGGAGAACCGTCGAGGCGGGATGCAAAGAAATTCTGCCAAACGGAACGATACGCGCGTTTATCCAGCCCTTTCCTTCTTCGTAATCCATAATAAACATATGGTCGGTAAACACCTTGCCAAACCCAAGTTTATCTTCCGACGGCATCACCGACGGATTGTCCGTTTTCGTGATTTCGATTTTCATAATACCCACCTCTTTTACTATTCGTTTTTCGAATGAAAAACTTTTTTTCGATAGATTTATATAATTATACACCCCCAAAAATTTTAAGTCAACGATTTCCGCGCTATATTTTACTTTATTTTTCATTTTTTCACAAAAATTTTTTCCCGCTTTTGGTGGCTTTTTTAAAATCTTTATGTTATAATTATAGAAAATACGTTAGGGACGGCAACTGATATGATTAAAAAAACCTATTCATTCGAAAAGCAAGGCAATAAAAACGACGTGTACACCATTCAAAACGCAAACGGCGTAGAAGTGGACGTACTCACGTACGGAGCGCACCTTATCCGCATTTCCACGCCCGATAAAAACGGGAAATTCGACGATATTTTGGTAGGTTGCAAAAACCCCGAAGATTATTACGGACAATATCCTTACTTCGGCGCAACGATTGGCAGATACGGCAACCGTATCGGCAACGCACGCTTTGTTATCGACGGAAAGGAATATAAAATCGACGCCAACGAAAAGGGCAACGCGTTACACGGCGGAGCAAGCGGTCAATTCAACCGCGCGCTTTGGAACGTGGAAACGACGACGGATAATTCGATTACGTTATCCCACGTATCCCCCGACGGCGCGGGCGGTTTTCCTGGCGAAATGCAAGTGTTCGTAACCTTTACGCTGACGGACGAAAACGAGCTTCGTATCCACTATCAAGCAACGAGCAATCAAGACACCCACTGCAATTTAACCAATCACGCCTATTTCAATCTCGGCGGGCAAGACGCGGAAACGGTGTTAAACCAAGAATTGATGATAAAATCGCGCAAAATCACCCCCGTCGACGACGCATTGATTCCACACGGGGAATTTATGGATATCGACGGCACGCCCTATTCGTTTTACGAAGGAAAACTTATCGGCAAAGATATACAATCGGACGCGCAATTCATCAAACAGTGTAGCGGTTACGATTTCAACTACTGTTTGGAAAAATCGGGAAACGGCTTGGAACGTTTCGCGTACGTTTACGACGAAAAATCGGGCAGAAGAATGGATTGTTTCACCACGCTCCCCGGCGTACAACTGTACACCGCTTGCAAAACGGGCGGATTTAAAGGCAAACGCGATTACGTACAATATTGCGCCCTTTGTTTGGAAACGCAACGTTTCCCCAACACCCCCAACTGCCCGCAATACCCGACGACCCTTTTGAAAAAAGGGGAAATCTACGACGAAACCACCGTCTATCAATTCTCGGTTGTAAAATAACCGAAACAAATTCATTACGGTTAAAGGTCTGTCCAAATTATGTTTAAAACGCTGTGCACCAAACTCAAAGAATCGGCGGTGTCCGTACTGCCCGTAACGGCAATCGTGCTCCTTTTAAGCGCGTTGCCCTTTTTCCACGTGCAATTTTCCACGACGGAAATTCTCGTGTTTACGGCTTGCGCGTTCGCTTTAATCGTGGGTATGGCGCTTTTCAATTTAGGCGCGGATATCGCAATGACGCCTATGGGCGAACAAATCGGCTCGGGCTTGCCCAAATCGGGGAAATTTAAAACGCTTCTTTGCATTTGTTTCGTAATGGGCGTATTCGTTACGGTTGCCGAACCCGACCTTTCGGTGCTCGCCTCGCAAGTGGAAAACGTTTTAAATTCCACCGTCCTTATCGTAACGATTGGCGTGGGCGTAGGCGCGTTTCTCGTGTTGTCGGTACTCCGCGTCGTATTCCGTTTAAACCTTTCCCACCTTATGACATTTTTTTATTTATTGCTGTTTGCGCTCACTTCGCTGATTCTCGTAAACGGCGGGGAAAGTTTTTTGCCCTTGTCGTTCGATTCAGGCGGTTCCCGGCATTCTTCTGAAATTCTCTGAATGCTTCATCCCGGAATGCTCGAAGTGCTTCCTCTCCGTCGTGACGGGACAACAGTTCCCGCAACGCATCACATCCCTCAT
>JAZNIR010000043.1:0-10888 GCA_045577595.1 Candidatus Scatosoma sp. | reverse complement strand
CTAAGCCCGCTTGGCCTCCGACTTGATTTCAAAATAGTAACCGCCTGCAACGCCCGCTTGCGTAAATTCGATTCTACCCGTACCTGCGCCTTCTTGGTTTAAACCGTTCAGCCACAAAGTAACCGTCGAGCCGTTCGAATTGTTCTTCCATACGCCCGTATAGCTGTTTTCCGTATAGAAAAGTTGTCGTTTTGCACCGTCTTCGATAATCAAATAACCGAGCGAATCAAAATACGCCGTTTCGCCGTTGGAAAGCACGGCGCGGTTGTCGTTTAAGGTGTACGTGCCTTTCGTTTCTACGCCGTTTACCGTACAAACGAAGTTGCCCGTTTTTTCGCCCATACCGTCGAACTCGTACGATTTGTGCACGGTGGCTTTTTTATCCCACTTGCCTTTAAACATATCGAACGCGGTAAAATCGCTTACAAGATATTCTTGGTTGTTAATAATCACTTTGTCGTCGATTAGCGAATAGGTGTAAACGGAAACTGCGCCCGTATCCGTCGTAACGGTTACCGTGTCGCCGTGAAAATCAAACGTTCTAAACGCGGTGGTTGTTTTAATATAATACGAGCCTTGCAAAGCGTTGGTTGCAAGGTATGCCTTTAAAGGAGCGTCTTGCATAAAATATACGCCGTCGTAGAGAGACATCACGCCGTCCGCGTTCACCGTCCCGTAGTACGGGTAGTACGTGTAACGGTACATATCGAAATTCGGGTCGGTTGTCGCCGTGCCGTCGTATTCCGTATCTTCTTCTAAAACGACGTCGCCGAGATAATATCTGGCAAAGCGCGCGTTTTCAAAGAAAATCGTTTCCCCGTCGAACGAATAGGGGGTGCTGTTTTCCGTTTCGCCGTCCGTGTAGGTGGCGATGCCGTCGCTATCGAGCGTTAAAGTTACCACCGTATCCGTTCCTTTTACGGCAAATTTATATTCGCCTACGACGGGAGTGGGGTCGGCAAACGCCACGTAAATTACGGTGTTTTTGGAAGAGAGATACGCGTAAGGGACGGGTTTCGTACATTCGGCGTCGAAGTAGAAACCGTAGGAAAGATAGCCGTTATCCGCCGTGTAATACGGAGAAAGCGTGCCCCCTAAAAATGCGTTGCCAATCGGCGCGTAAGACGCGTCTTCTGCTGCGAAGTTTATATAATTCATCGTTATCGACGTTCTGCCGTTGCAAGCGACGGGCGTCATTCCGCCGTTGCCGTCTTGTTTCATATAATAAACGGTGAGCGTAATCGAGCCGGTGTACGACGGTTCGAGATTGATGGTGGGGCGTTCGCCTGCCGTAATCACCCAATCCACACCCCGCCAACCGAGCGTATCGGTGAGCCAAGAAGTGTCGGCAAAGTCAAGATTGGTAACCGTGCCGTTAGGCAAGCAGTTGTCCACGACGTATTTTTTCGTGTTGACGTAAATCGAGCCGTCTTGCGCGCCACCCGCTACGGCAACGTCCGTTAATGCGTACGAATTGCCCGCTTCCGCGTACGCGTCCGTTTCGCCCGTGAAGAAACAGTCGTTTACAATCGTGTCGTTTTCCGCGTATCCGACGATACCGCCCGCGTACGAATAATAATAGATTTCCGATTCTTCCGTTTGATACGCGTCGCTGGACGATTGTTCCGATTGCGCGTACACGCTACCCGTCGAATACACGTTGCTTACCGAAGTGTATTGTCCAATACCGCCGACTACGCCACCCGCGCGGAGCGCGCCCGAAACGTCGCCAAGCGCGTACGAATGGTGTACGACGGTGTTGGTGTAAATGTAATTCGTTTCCAAATATCCCGTAATACCGCCCGCGTAAAGCACCATACCGCTTAAAATATTTACGTCTACGTCGGTGGAGCAGTACGCCACTTCGGAAATCAAGTTGTCCGTACCCGTGTACATGGATTGTTGATAACCGATTAAACCGCCCGCGTACGAGAAATACATAATATCGGCGTACACGTTAATTTCCCCGTTTACCGCGTCGCAAACGTAAGCGTTCGCCCCTTGCGCGTATCCAATAAGAGAGCCGACGACGAGCGTCGCGTTGCCGTCTTGGGAATTTTGAATATCCGCGTTGATTTCGAAGTTTTCAAGGCGTATGCCGTAGAAAAGACCGCTACCCATCACCGCTGGGTCGCAATATACGTGTCCGAAAAGACCTACGTAATTGACGTCGGACGTATTGATGACGAAGTTAGAAATGGTGTGTTGCGTAATGCTTTCGCTATCCCCCGACGACGCGGAGAAACAACCCGCGAAATACGCTTTGTCCGTTTGGTGGTTGCCGATAACTTGCAATTCTTCGCCCTTACAATCAATGTCGTTTGCAAGGATATACGAACCGTTTACGTATTGGCTGACGCCTTTATTTACTTGTTCGGCGATATATAAAAGGTCGATTGGTTTGGTAACGACGAACGCGTCTTCGTACGAGCCCGAGCCTTGCATATTCGATACGTCTTTACGCACCCCTTCTACGCGAATAACCGTGTCGCCCGATACGGTGGCGGTATATACGCCCGAAATCGGTTGCAAAGGGGTTTCGTTGCAGTAAACGATAGGCGTACCCGTATAAAACGCGCCTACTTCCACTTCAAACGAAAGGGTGTCGCCGTAGGTAAGCTTTTTATCGTCGTCTTGTAAAAACGCTTGATAACCGTCCCCTTCAAACGAGTAGCCCGCGCCGTCTACGAACGATACGGAAAAATCCGTGCCTGCAAGAGAGCCTTCGCCTTTGTTGCAAGCAAAGCCCGCAATCGCGCAACCGCAAGAAAGGGCAAGTAACATAGTGGTTAATATTTTTTTCTTCATATATTACTCCAAAAAGTAAAAGTTTCCGATAATGAATATTTTACTTGGAAACTGTGCGTAATACCCCAGTAAAATATACTTATTACATTATACTATATATCCTAAAAAAACACAAGAATTTTTACGGGACTTTATAGAATTTTATCTAATTTTCAAAAACCGCCCGTCTTTCGCGCGCATAGCGAAAAGAAACGCTTGACAGCCTGTTAAAAAATAGTTTATAATAAAATAAATACCGTATAAGGAACGTATCAAAATGACGGACATTACGAGAGAAAAAGGAAAACGGTTTGCCAAAGCGTTCGGCGTATTCGTCGGCGTTTGGATTGCCGTCGTCGGCGCGCTGTTTATGCTCCAAGCGGTGCGTATTTTCAGCTTGGGCGACGAGCCGTACACGGTTGCAACCGTCCGTAAATATTACTTGCAAATCGCTTTGCCCGTTTGGGTGATGATTATCTCGATTATCGCAAACGCCGTACTTGGGTTTGTGTTTCCGCAAGACGAAGGGAAAATCAAGCCGTATCGCGATTTGAAAAAAAATTTAACGAATTTGTCGTTACGAGTGCACGTAATAGAAAGTGTCGGCGAAAAACAATTAGAGCGTAAGGTGGCGAAAGTTGCTTGTATTATCGTGTGCTTTGTTTGGACTGGTTTAGCTGTTAGATATTTAATATCAAGTCAATATATGCCAACGTGGAAAGGTTTTTTTGAAAAACATACGGAAGCGGCACGTTTGCTTTGTGCGGTACTTTGTATGGCAGTGGCTATATTTGCTTGTTTGGCAACGGTGTATTTTAACGAATATACGGTGAAGAAAGAAATCGCGATTATCAAAGAACAAATCGCGCAAAACGCAAAAGCGGGCGTAAAATTGCAAGCGAAAGAAAAACCGCTTTCCTTTTCCGAAAAGATTTATCAAAAAATGCCTTTTTTAACGAGCAAAGGTTGGCTACTTGGCGTACGCGTAACGCTTGGCGTGGCGGGCTTGGCGCTTGTGATTATCGGCGTTTGGAACGGCGGTATGGCAGACGTTTTCCATAAAGCAGTCAATATTTGTACGCAATGTATCGGATTGGGTTAAGGAGCGAAAGATGAAGAAATTTTTTAAGAAAATAGGCGCTTGGTTTAAAAAGATAGCTCCGTCCAAACGAAAAATCGTGCAACTGTACGCGGCTTTATTGTATAACGCCAATATAAAAGGATTTTTCACGGGAAAAATATATCAAGGCAAAAGCAAAAACGCGTGTGTACCGGGACTCAATTGTTATTCTTGTCCTGGCGCGGTGGGGGCGTGTCCGCTCGGCTCGTTGCAAAACGCTTTGTCCGCGTCCGACACCCGTTTGCCCGCGTACATATTCGGCATTATTATTTTGTTCGGCTTGTTGCTTGGCAGAACGATTTGCGGTTGGCTTTGTCCGATTGGGCTTGGGCAAGAGCTGTTGTATAAGATTAAAACGCCGAAACTTAAAAAGAGCAAGGCAACCCGCGTGTTGTCCTATTTTAAATACTTTGTATTGATTGCGCTCGTCGTAATCGTACCGCTTACGTTTGCCGTGCCGGGATTTTGCGAATATATTTGCCCTGCGGGTACGTTTGAAGGCGGGTTTGGATTGCTTGGCAATTCGGCAAACGAAGGGTGGCTTTCTATGCTCGGACCGCTGTTTACGTGGAAATTTTTGGTGCTCGTGCTGGTTATCGTGGCAAGCGTGTTTATCTTCCGCGCCTTTTGTCGGTTTTTGTGCCCGCTTGGCGCGTTGTACGGCTTTTTCTGCAAAGTGGCGATGCTCGGCGTAAAGCTCGATAAAAATAAATGTACCGATTGCGGACTTTGTATCAGCGTTTGTAAAATGGATATTAAAAAGGTGGGCGACCACGAATGTATTCAATGCGGTGCGTGTATTACCGCTTGTCCTGCGAAAGCGATTTCTTGGAAAGGTTCGAAACTGTTCGTTCGGGCAAACGAAATCGACGCGCCTACGACGGGCGACGACGTAAAACCGCTTTCCGCGTTCGTCAAGCAAAAGGAAACGCCGTCTGAAAAGTATCAACAACCGACGGTGGACGTTGTAAATACCGTTGCGGAGGTGGAAACGAATGAAACGCAAGATAAGTAAAGCCACACCGCTACAAATCACCGCTTGGTCGCTTGCGGGTTTAACGCTCGGCGCGGGACTGGTGTACTTCAATTTTATAGAAAAAGATAAATTTAAAGAACTGCCAATCGGTGTGGAATGTCCCGATTTTTTGGTGGCTACGTATGAAATCGACAACGGAACGTTCGATTACAGCGACGAATTTTTTAATTTGCATAAGAATAAAGGGAAAGTGGTAATCGTTAATTTTTGGGAAACGTGGTGCAGTGCTTGCGTGGAAGAATTGTCGGAATTTAACGAATTTTACGAAGAACATAACGAATACGTGGAAGTGCTCGCGCTTGGGGGCACGACGTCGTCGGTGAGCACAATTAAATCTTGGCTAAATAACGACGGGTGGAAGAGCTACGAACATTCCGTAAACGAAGAATGGCGAGATTTTACGTTTACGTTTGCTTGTCAAATCACGACGAGCGAAGTGTCGTACGCGCTTGGATACGCAGGCTCGTTACCAAGAACGGTAATCGTGGATAAAGACGGCGTAGTACGCTACGCGCAAGACGGGGCAATGAGCAAAGCGAAATTAGAAGAAATCGTTTTGCCGTTGCTTGGATAAAAGTAAAAAAGTAAAAATAAAAACGCAGTTGTGAAAAATCTCGCAACTGCGTTTTACAAAAAAAGACCGAACCGAGCTTTGCCCGATTCGGTTTTTTCCTTTGCCTATTAAAATGTAGAATTGCTTTGCCTTTCGGCTTTTAACGCTTACGCTTGCGCAGCCGTAAACGTGAACGTGGGAGAAATAGTAACATTCGTATAATCGCAATAATAAATAAGCGTGTACGTTATACCAGCTTCAACCACAAACGATAAAGAGTCTTCTGCTACATCCACCATTTCATAATCGGCGCGTGCAACGTTTGAAAGGGCAACCGTCGTATTTAACGTACCGTTTGCGGTTGCTGTATATTCAAAGAACATAGGGTCATATCCAAAAAGCCTTTCTGTGAATGCAAGGTCTGTATAACTTTCACCGTTTGCGTCGATGATATAAGGGGTTGCTTCCGAACCGTTTTCAAACAGTTCGTTAGATTCTTCTATTTTAAATCCATAGTTAAACGTTTGGCTAGAATAATCCATAGTCGATATAGAAAGTATAATAACGTCACCTTTATTTGCTTTCACAAAGCCTTTAACTTCCGTTACTTCGCCACCTTCTTCTGCCGCAGGTTGAACAGCAATATTTAACATATACGAAGCATCACTGATGGTAGTATTCGCTATATTGCTAGAAACGAAAATGCCCTTTGTATTTGCACCTGTCACTTTATAGGCATACATAACCGTACCCCAATTTACTTCTTGGTCACCAACGCCAGTAATAGCGGTGTTAGCGGTTGCAACGTAAGGTTTGTATTCCGTGCCGTCTGCTGCTACTGCAGTCGAAGAATAAGAAAGGGTAAACGCCGAATCATAAGATGCTACCGCATCTGTTTCTTCCGTAGGAGCAACGGTATCTTCACCATTGATGGCGTCCATTGTCGCGGACGCTTTTACAACAACCGTTTCACCTGCAAATACGTTAATCGTTGTGCTCATAGTTTCCATTTCAGCAGAAAGGGTAATAGCCATAAGTTCGCCTTTCGAAACAAGCATAACGGCATTCGGGTCGTCAATAGAAACAGTTACAGAACCGTCTTTGGTTACTTC
Source organism: Candidatus Scatosoma sp. (assembly GCA_045577595.1). Classification (GTDB taxonomy): domain Bacteria; phylum Bacillota; class Clostridia; order Christensenellales; family Borkfalkiaceae; genus Scatosoma. Next base: position 4,280 of record JAZNIR010000043.1, on the reverse strand, counting down.
ATAATTATAATGTACGTATATAGCTTCTTCTCCCCAACCCCAAGGGTCGCCATCGCCTGTAATGGTCGAAGTATAAGTACCAACGCTTACTACGTAAGGATTGTCAACCGTGCCGTCGCCCGAATAGATTTTATTCGTATCGGGAGTGCTACCGCCACCGCAAGCCGTTAAACCAAGCGAAGCCGTCATAATGATAGCGGACGTAAGTGCCACTAACTTTTTAAATTTTGCCATAAAAGTTACCTCCAAAAAATAATTTTGTAAATATAATTTTTATACACTTTTGCATTAAAACAGGCAAAGTTTTATTTTGATACAAAAGAGATAAACAAAACGTTTAGTCTTCAACAAACGTAAAAGTGATAGACGTTTGTAAGAGTTCTTGGGTAAATTCCGTTCCGTCGTCGAGAAAGTCTCCAACAAAGAAACCTTTCAAGGCGGTAAGTTCCAAATAAATTTGTACGGGCGTGTACGTCGTTTCTTGCGTATCTTCGTCCGTAACGCCAACTACGTCGATTGTGATGCTGTCCGTTACAATTTCGCCGTTTACGTACACGGTTGCGTACGTTTCTCCGTTAAGGGTAACGACGGCCGTTCCCGCGCTTGTAGGCGCGTACGCGTAAGCAATCATATAAGTAGGTTCACCGTTCGCGTTTACAAATTGCCAAGCCGTTAAAGTTTGCACGTTATCGTTTGGCTCGATTGCAATCGGATTGCCGTACGTGCCTTGCGTGTATTCCGCAAACGATACGGTTACTTCTTGGTTGGGTTTGCCTGCTTTTTTTACAAGGAAATCAACGCCACCTTCCGCGCTTGATTCCACCGTTACGCTACCTTTATAATTGTAATTACCGATTTCGATAAACGCGTTCGGGTCGGAAAGGGTAATCGTTACGTAGGACGAACGGTAATTTGATTCGTAGTCCGCTTTGCCGTATTTTAAATTAAAATAGCTAGGCGAGCTTACGTTTACCGTTTTCGTATCGCTTAAATCGGTAATCGCGTAAGGACGGCTTTCCGTTCCTACTTCCAATTCACGGAAATAGTAACAAGGCGCAAGCCAAGCTTTATCCAAAGAAACGCCCCAAGTTTCGTCGTTGCCTTTCGTGGTTACGTAGTCGTTAAGGAAGGTAAATAATTCTTGATTGAGTGGATAGAAACCGCGCGAATTCATATGGTTTGCGTAACTGTTTTCAATCGGTTCTTCAAAATTCGGGTGGTCTTTTAAGAAAAACGTGGAATAATCGTATAAGATATAATCGCCTTCGGGGTTTTGACCTTTTGAAATCAAGAAACCGTTCGTATCGCCAAGCAATTCCAAAATCGCTTTATCGCTAAGGAAACGGGTTGCCGTTTTCAGTTGTACGTATAAACGCGAACCTTTGTTTTCTTTCGTGCCTAAATAATAATATCCGTCCGTTTCGTCGTAGAAATAATTGCTTTCATAAGGCACTTGTTCTGCCGAAAATTCTTCGGAAATTTCATCTGCCGTTCCGTCGATTTGTTGCGCTATTTGTTGAATTTGCACGTAAGAAGGCGTCCACGCGGGGTCTGCAATGCGCACGAAACGCAACTTAATTACGTCGCCGACGTTTCCGCTAACTTTATACGTGGCTCTCCAATTTGCCAAATCGTTTTCCGACGAATAAACTTTTGCACAGTTTACCGTCGAATGTACGTTTCCGCCGTCGTCTACGCGCGCGGGATAAGAGGTGGGCGTAATATAGTTGGCGCTCGCGTCGTATCTTGCAAGCGTTACGCCGTTGGGGTTTTCAATCGAATACAAAGCGTATTGCCCAATGGAGGAAACGGCGAAAGAAAGCCAATTTTCTTTTGCGTTTAAAGTGATTTCGTAATAGCCTTCTCTACATTCCCAACGTCCGCTATTCGGGTCAATCGCAACTTCGTCTTCGCCAACTTCAACGTATTGGGGATAGTCCGAGCCGTTGCCCGAAAGGGGAGCGCTGTACGTAATTTCAGCGGGCGCGGTGGGATATTCCGCAGGTTGTTGACAACTTTCGCAAACGCCGTTTACGTATTTATGTTCGCGCATAGCAATCGTTTCCGTATAGAAATGTTTGTTATCGTCTTTCGCTACGAGTTTTTTTAAACCCGTTTCCGTACAAGTGGCTTCTTTTACAAGCACCCAATCGGTGTTTAAATCGCCCCAAGTATGCAAGCTTTGCAAATCGTCGCAATCGGGGCAATCGCCTGCAACGTAATGATGTCCTGTGGCGGGTACGTCTTCCGTAACCGTGTGCGCCGTTCCGCCAAGCGAGCAAGTGCCTACTTTTTCGCCTGCGTCCGTACAAGTGGGCGCGGTAGATTGCGCGTTATCCCAAACGACTTGGTGGTCGGTTTTGGGAATGGCGCTTGTTTCGGTTCCCACGCCACATACGATGCAAGTGTACGTCATCACGCCTTCGTTTTGACAAGTTGCGGGCGTCGTTTCTTCGCCTTGCGTGTAATCAAACGTGTGCTCAGTCGATTTTTCAATAGGTTCCGTTTTCGTGCCACCGCATTTTTCGCAAGTGTACGTCATCACGCCTTCTGCTTTACAAGTAGCGTTTTTCGTTACGCGTCCTGAATCGTAAGTATGCGCGCAAGTGGGGTTGTCGTTGCAAGCAACGGCAAAAACGGACGTTGTAAGCATCAGCGCGGATAAACACACCGACGCTAATTTTTTTATTTTTTTCATTCCAATTCTCCTTTTTTTGGATTAAGCAATCGCCGTCGCGTTACGCGCCAAGCGTAAGTTCGTAATAGCAAAGTCGAAGCCAAGAATTATAAATACCTTCGTATTTATCCGATAAAGTAATGGCACGAAGCGCTTCGTAAATTTCTTTGGTTACGGGCATAAAGCCGTGCCGTCTGCCGTTGTTGTAGGTAGATTCTTCGCACCATTGATATACGATTTCCGTATAATCTTTGCCGTTTACGTACAGCGCGCGTTTTTCGGGCGGGTAAACGTAGACGGGATTATTCAAATCGTCGTACACGATATCGCCGTTTTCGTCCCGCTTATACGCAAGCGCTTGCCGGCAAATATCCTGCAAAGAAATGCTGTTAAACATATGCGTCGCGCGTAAGCAATCTACGAACAAAATCGAGCCGAGCGAGCCGTCCGCGTTCTTCACGTGGTAATACCCGTCGCCACCGTTTGCAGGGTCGGAATAGGCATAAGCCACCGCGCCGGGAAGATACGTTTCGTTGGTTACTTCGTTGTAGCTATACATAGAGGGCGCGGCCGCTTCCATATACGTATATTTTTTGCCTACGTATTCGATTTCCACTTCGTACGTTGCCGCCAAATCCAAATAGGTGGTCATCAACATATAATAAGTGGTATTTTCTTCGAAATAGTAATAGAAGTTGAAATTATTATTAAAACGTTCGTCGCCGTTTTCGTCGATATACGTATCGCCTACGTTTTCGTCGTAGTAGCCAAGCTCGGTTTTTCTGTCTTCACCGCGCAAGAAACAAATCGTATCCGAATCACCCGTCGAATATACGTGGAAAACACCGCTTCTCGTCGGTACGAATTTGTATTTAAAGCCACGCGGGGTCATAGCGAAGGGTACGTGAACGGTGTTCGTACCTTCTTTCATAGGCGTTGCCGCGTGATAGGTAATCGTAGCCGTCGGGTCGGACATAGCGGGCGTGTTGCCATAGTGGTCGTAATACACGCACATTTCCAACCATTCGTTTTCGTGGTAGGGTTTGTCGCTCTTCGCGCCGTAGTTTACGTATTCCGCCGCCAAGTCGAGATATTTTTGCAAATCTTTCGTTACGGGCACGTAGCCGTAGTTGGTGAAGTTGTTCGACGCCGCCCAAGCGTAATATTCGTATTGTTCGAGATAATTAATCCCTTCAAACGAACAGAAGTTGTTGTACGCCAAAATCCAAAGGGAATATTCGTTCCAAAGCGAGTTCGTCATCATATTCGCAAACAAAACGGGGCCTTTGGGATTGCCTACGTGATAATATCCGTCGCCGTATTCGCCCGTGCCGTCCGTAACCACTTCGCCGTTTGCGTCGTATTTTACGTTCATATCCGCGTACACCGCGTCTACGTAATAGGTGAATTGCGTGGTTGCGTCCGGTGCCACGTTGGGTACGGTTGCCGCGTAACGGAATATATTCGCGTCTACTTCGTCGCTTGCGTTCGCTTCCGCAAGGTCGATAAAGCGCAGGTTTCTAATCTTAACAAGGTCGTCGCCCGACGCGCCCGAGCCGTCTTTCAAATAGGTAAAAAGTCGGAGGCCAAGGCGGTCTTAGGA
>JAZNIR010000042.1:0-7500 GCA_045577595.1 Candidatus Scatosoma sp. | reverse complement strand
ACTTGATTCGTTTATTACATTTTAATCATAAGTTGCAATTTGCTACTAATCCTGATTATAAAATGGAGGTTTCTGCCGTTTTGACGCCCATTCGTGAAAAAGAATTTACGAGAACGATTTTGGAATGTGCGGCAATTATCGCTTACAAACAACCGATTACGCGTAGCGAATTGGAAAATATACGCGGGGTAAACAGCGATTACGCCATTACGACTTTGATGAGCTTGGATATGATTTATCCTTGCGGAAGAAAAGACACGATTGGCAAACCCGTAGAATACGCCACGACGGATAATTTCTTAAAACGCTTTAAGTTAAAATCGCTTGGCGAATTGCCCGATTATCAAGAATTGATGAAGAAAATTGCGGAAATTAGCGCCGTAAGCGACACCAACAGTAATTATTTGTACGAAAAAGACGTTTACGACCCCGATAACGACCCCGAATTGATAAGCGACGCAAGCGACGAAGAACCGCGCGAAAACGAAGTGCAAACGGGGGATTTCGAATTGCCCGATTTCTTAAAAGACATTCAAGACGGCATTATCAAAATACAATAATCACAACTTCAAAAAATACATACTTTTAAGCAACCTGCTCATATTGTTCGTATGAGTAGGTTGTTTTTTTGGTTGGCTGTATGCGTATTTGCCTTGTCTTTTCTTTTGTTTTTCCCAATCGTACTCGAAGGGGACGCGCATTGCGACGTCAATCGAAAAAAGCTCGGTTTTGCCGTCTATTTATATAAATTTTTAAAAATAGTCGGCGGTTACGTCGACACCTATACGGGCGGGATTGCCGTACACGTATCCGAAAAAAAAGCCTTTTTAATCCCGTATAAGCAATTAAATAGCGAACGCAAACGGTTTTCGTTTGTAAAAACCTTTCGATTGATTGCTTTTCGTTTAAATACGGAAACGGGCGCGGAATATATTCTTCCCGTCAGCTTAGGGCAAACGGTTTTGCGCGCGTATTTTTTTGCGATGGGCGGAAATCGAGAAAAAATCGAAAATAATTTATGGCTAACGGACGGGGACGTATTGCGAATTTCGCTTAATTGCGTAATTTATTTTAATTTATATATCGTTTTAAAAAATTTATTTAAGTTTTTAAAGGAGAAAATCAAAATATTATGGCAGAAAAAACTCGAAAAATCAACGATTTAACGGAAACTTCTATGCGTAATTTAAACGGTTTAACGGACGTAAATACGGTTATCGGCAAACCAATCGTAACGGCAAGCGGTTTTCAAGTAATTCCGTTTTCCAAAGTTACCGTAGGCAATCTTTCGGGCGGTGGGGAATACGGCGACGTAAAAGTCGTGAAAGAAATAGACGCTTTGCCTTTTGCGGGCGGAAGTGGCGTCGTCGTCAGTATGAAACCTTTGGGCTTTTTAATCGACGACGGAAAATCGTGCAATATTATGCGAATTAGCGAAGAACCGCTGGACAATTTAATCCAAAAAGCAAGTGAAATCGTGAAAGATTTAACGGCAAAAGAATAAAATGAAAAAATTGGCAAAAAAACTTAAAATCCTTTTGGTATCCTTGCTTTTTTCGGGTTTTTCAACGATAAATATCCCCAAAATCCGTGCAAACGGGAGCACTTGTGCGTGCGTGCAATCGAAAGCGGAATGCGTAATGGAAGTAAATTCACGGCGGATTTTATACGCTTATTCCGCCGACACGCCTCTGCCAATGGCAAGTACGACGAAAATTCTAACGGCAATCACCGTTTTGGAAGAATGTTTTAACGTCGACGAAAATATTATCATTCCACCCGAAGCGACGGGCATTGAAGGTTCGTCCGTGTATTTAAAAAGCGGGGATTCTTACACCATAAAGGATTTATTGTACGGTTTGATGTTACGTTCCGGTAACGACTGCGCAACGGCGCTTGCCTTGCGTTTTGGCGGTTCTATTGAAAATTTTTCCGCTAAAATGAACGAAACGGCGCAAAAGGCGGGGGCAGTAAAGAGCAGTTTTAAAAATCCACACGGTTTGCCTTGTGAAAATCATTATACGACGGCAAAAGATTTAAGTTATATCACTTGCTACGCAATGCAAAACGACGATTTTAAAGAAATCGTTTCCACGAAATATTATCAGCCGAAAAATTGGAAGAATAAAAACAAATTACTATACAATTTAAAAGGGGCAATCGGGGTAAAAACGGGCTATACGAAACAAGCCGGCAGATGTCTTGTCTCCGCCGCTACGCGCGAAAATACGACGCTCGTATGCACCGTTTTAAATTCGCCGTCTATGTACGAACGTTCTACGCAACTTTTAGAAGACGCGTTTAAAGCGTATCAATATACGCCTATCGTGCAAGACGGACAAACGTTTGATTTAACCCTTAACGGTAAAAGCGTTTCCGCTTATGCAAAAGAAGGTTTTTCTTATCCGTTGATGGAAGAAGAAAAAGCTTTGTTGGAAATCAAGACTTACGCCGTTAAAAAACCGACTTTTCTGCTAATTAAAGAAAAAATTATCGGTATTTTTGAAATATATCTTTCAAATCAGTTGCTTTTTTCGGGGAATTTATATAAACTATAAGAAAAAAGCGAAACGGAAGAGAAAGAATTATGCGAATCAATAAATTTTTAGCAGAACAAGGCGTTGCCAGCCGTCGACACGCAGACGAAATGATTGCAAACGGACGGGTGAAAATCAACGGACAAATTGCTTTACTTGGCTCGATTATAGAAGACGGCGACGTGGTTTCAGTGGACGATATAGCGCTCGTTGCCAATGAAAAACAAGAAGAATATTATCTTATGAATAAACCCAAAGGGGTTATTTGTAGCGTTTCCGACGATAGGGGCAGAAAGACGGTTATGGATTTATTACCCGAAACGGCGGGGCGCGTTTTTCCCGTCGGTAGATTGGATTACGAGACGGAAGGTTTGTTGATTTTAACCAACGACGGCGAAACGGCGTACCGTTTAACGCATCCAACCACCGAAGTTCCTAAAACGTATATGGCGCGCATTGAGGGGACGATGGTGGAAAAGGATTTAAACCGTATCCGTTCGGGTATTGAACTGGACGGCGTTATGACGAAGAAATGCAAAGCGCATATCGTAGAAACGAATAAAGCGTACACGAAAGTACACGTTACGATTACCGAAGGGCGAAACCGTCAAGTCCGCCGTATGTTTGAAGCGATTGGAAGAAACGTGGAATTTTTAAAACGAATCAGTATCGGTAAATTAAAATTGACGGGGCTTAATCGTGGCGAAGTGCGAAAACTTATCGAAGACGAAATTTTATATTTAAAAGGTATTTAACGAAAAAAAACACCCAATCGGGTGTTTTTTTATCCAATTTTTATCCAAATTAAGAAATATCCGTACGCATCAAGCCGATAACTTTCCCTAAAATAGAAACTTCTTGCGGTTGAAATACCATATCGGAAAGCGTTTCGTTTTCAGGGTGTAAAATTACGACGTTACCGCGTTGATAGAAACGTTTTACCGTCGCGCTGTCGTCTACGAGCGCCACGACGATTTCGCCGTTTTTTGCCGTTTGCGCGCGACGAACGATAATTTTGTCGCCGTCCATTATGCCCGCGTTAATCATAGACGTACCTTGTACGCGCAACATAAACAGCTCTTCGCCTTTAAATTCGCCGACGGGGAAGGTATAATAATCTTCGTAGTTTTCGTAAGCGAATATCGGTTGACCAGCCGTAACCGTACCGATAAGGGGAATGGAAACGCCCGAACTTTTGCCAATCGTAACCGCGCGCTTTTTATTGTCCGTTTTATTTAAATAACCTTTGGACTGTAATTTTTCAATATAGCTGTGTACGGTGGCGGTGGATTTAATACCGCATTCTTTACTGATTTCACGCACGGACGGCGTATAACCGTATTCTTCGGAAAATTTACGGATATAATCCATTACCTTAATCAATTTTTCTTCGTTTACCATAATCGACACCCCAATATATAACTACTATTATCATTATAACACATATTTTTTAAAAAAGCAAACAAATGTTTGTAACAAACGCTTGATTTTTTAAAAAATTTTGCTATAATAGTATATAGAAAAAATAAAAAGGAATTATAGTTATGACGGAAAGAAAAATCGGTGGCGAATGCGTATTATACGATAGGGAATGTATCGGTTGTTTGGAATGTGAAACTTGCGACCTCGACCCGAATAAAGTTTGCGATAATTGTGGAAAATGCATTGAATTTGACGACGTAGCGTCGATTAAAATTGATAAAATTTACACTTCGCCCGACGAATACAAAGAATAAAACGACCGCTTTTGCTATATACGGCAAAAGCGGGTATATTTTTTCCGTTTCGATAACGTACGGTTGAAAAAGTGGCGCGTGGCGCGTAAGAACGGTGGCGTAAATAATTTGTCCGTCGCCTGAATATTCCGCTCGTCTTGCCGTATAAAATGCTTTTAAACGGTTAAATTCCGCCGTCTTTTCATAAGGGACGAACAACTTATAGAAAACGAACGAATTCGTGAATTTACGCAAAATTTCACGTTTTAATTTAGGTATGCCAAACTGTGTTTTTGCTGAAACGGCAACGCTTTCGTACGGAAAGGCGGAAAAATCGGAAACGGCGTCGCATTTATTCATAACGACTAAATAGGGGGATTGAAATTGCATTTCCGACAGCGTTTGTAACGTCGTTTGTAATTGCATATCGTATTCTCCCGACGCGTCGCACACGATTAAAGCAAGGTCGCAATCCAAAGCGCTTTCCAATGTGGATTTAAAAGCTTCAATCAAATTATGCGGTAAATCTTGCAAAAAACCAACCGTATCCACCAATAAAAATTCCACACCGTCGACTGTAAATTTCCGCGCGGTAGTATCCAACGTAGCAAACAATTCGTTTTTAACGTACGTCTCCGCGCCCGTAAGCAAATTTAAAAGGGTGGACTTGCCCGTATTCGTGTATCCGACGAGCGCTATCGTTTTCGTTTCCGTTTTTTTGCGGTGCGACGATTGCAACAAACGCCTTTTTTGCATCTCTTTTAATCGGTTTTCTAAAAATTTTAATCTACCGCGAATATATCGTCTATCCGTTTCTAATTGCGTTTCGCCAGGACCGCGCGTACCCACGCCACCGCCAAGCCTAGAAAGGGCAACGCCTTTTCCTTTTAAACGGGGATAAAGATACTTTAATTGCGCTAATTCTACTTGTAGTTTCCCTTCGCTTGATTTTGCGTTTTTCGCGAAAATATCCAAGATTAAAGTCGTTCTATCAATTACTTTTCGGTTGTCTAAACAAGCGGATACGTTTAACGTTTGCGAGGGGGTAAGTTCGCCGTTAAAAAGTACGGTAACGTCGTCTAATCCCCATAAACGTTCTTTTAATTCTTGCAATTTCCCTTCACCGATAAACGTTGCCGAATGGATTTCCCGTACGTTTTGATAAATTGTGCCCGCATAAAGCGCGCCAGCGCTTTCGATTAAAGATACCGCTTCTTCTTGTAAGACGCGGTATTTTTTAGCATTATCGAAGGTAATCGGCTGTATAATATAAATTTTTTCTAATTCTTTTTTTATATTCGTGTACATATTAAGAAAGGGGATTGACTTAATTTTTCGGGTTATTTTCGTCGTTTTCCGTATCCGAGCGCAATTTTACGGCATTTGCTACGCGACGACGGTTTTCTTCCGTAATTGCTGCGTAATGCCTTTTCGTCGTATTCACGTCCCGATGCCCGAGTACGTCGGCGACGACGTAAATATCGCCCGTAGAATTGTATAAGCGTGTACCGTACGTACTACGAAGTTTGTGGGGGGTAATTTTTTTAAGCGGAGATACGATTTTACTGTATTTTTTAACGAGAATTTCCACCGAACGCACGTTAATCCGCTTATATTGCATAGATAAGAAAAACGCCGTTTCTTCTTTGGGGATTTTCGCGTCGTTTGATTTTTCCGCTATGTATTCTTGCAACGCGTATTTTACTTCGTCTGAAAAATACAAAATCGCTTGATTTCCGCCTTTTCTCGTAACGAGAAAGGAATTTTCCGAAAAATCAAAACTGTCGTTATCCAATCCCACCAATTCGCTAATACGGATACCCGTCCCTAAAAATAGGGTAAGTATCGCCGTATCGCGGATTTTCGTTTTATTATGATAACCGGTAGCGTGGCGGGAAAGTCCGTTGCCCGATTCGGCAACTTTAATCAATTCTTCAACTTCGCCCGAATCCAACCGTATTATTTCTTTATCGTGCAGTTTCGGCGTAGCCACTTTTGCAGCGTTATCCACGTCAATCATACCTTTATTAAAGAAATATTTAAATAAAGCGCGTACGGCGGAAAGTTTTCGAGCTTTTGCCCGTTCGTCGCAAGAAAGCGCTTTATCGTGAAAACGATAGTGGGATAAATAGCTTAAAAACAGCTCGATATCGTTATGCGTAATCCCTTCTAAATTTTCCAGCGTTAAATCCAATACGTCTAAATTTTTATAACGTTTTTTACATAAAAAATCAAAGAAAATGCGTAAATCGTAAGCATATTTTAAACGGGTTTGACAACTTGTCCGCGATTCAATTCCTAAAAAATAATCTTCGCAAAAAGAGGGGAGTTCTTGTAAAAGCTCCCCAATTCTGTCAATATCTTGAATATTTCGTTTTGTATAATAATTTTCCCGTTTCATATTTCTATTGTACAACGAACGACTAGCTTTGTCAATAATAAAAGCGTAGATTTTCCGAAAAGTTGCAAAGATTTTTTAATGAAATTGTAAAGTCTACGATAAAACTACGCCGTTAAAATTTCAAGATATACGATAAACGATGCTGTACATAGAAAAACTTTGTCGGTGGGGTATTACGAAAATGAAGTATCAAAATACAAACAACTATTCGTAAAATACAGCTTTTAAAATTGAAATAATACGCATTGAAAGGAAAAATTATGAATTTAACGCGAGCAATACGTAAAGAGCCGTTACCAAGTGGGGTATATGTTGTACGCGGTCCGCAAGGTATAGGAAAAACTTCTTTTTGTACCGCTATGATACGCGCGGATTATAAAAAGCATAGAAAATATAGGGTAGAAGAAGCAAAAAGCCTTGCAAACGATTACTACAAGGAAAATCGGATTAAGCTTGAAATATCCGACCGTTTATATTTTTCGTCTATCAAAATTCTTTTGAATAGGCGGAAAAAATTATATACGCATTACGTAGACGTCCAGCGGTTAGGCTTGCCTAATCCCGATTACGACGTACAATATTTACCGCGTGGAAGCGTTGTTTATATCCAAGAAGCGGACGTTCTTTTGTTTTGTCGGGATTATCAAGAATTGAATACGTATTTAATTAACTTGTTAAAATACGTTCGTCATAACCTTTTGACGGTTATTTTCGATTGTCAAGTAGATAGCGCGCTTGATAAAGCCGTACGCCGTTTGACGGTAGGGATTTATCATATCGAAACAAGCTACGACGGGCGGTTTTTCTTCTTTTGGAAAGTCCGCCGTTGGAAGTTTATTTATATACA
>JAZNIR010000041.1:0-1930 GCA_045577595.1 Candidatus Scatosoma sp. | reverse complement strand
CCGTATCCTTTTGAAAGAATCGGCTATGCGCACGGACGGCACTTGTTTTACCGACCACGACGTACACACCGTTTTGCGCCGTAAAGGGTTTATTCAACTCAATCAAGGCGAAGACAAAAACGAATGGTTTCGCTGTTCTATCCGCGACGTGCAATCGGCGATTTTAGAAGTCCGCGAAGGTATTTATTCGGAAGAAAACCGCACGGCTACTTTCAAAATGCGCCCCGAACAAACAGTCGCCGTACAAAAGACAATGGAGTTTTTCGGCAAGGCAAAACAGGACGAACCCGACAAAGCCCCGAAATTCCTTTGGAACGCGAAAATGCGTTTTGGGAAAACGTTTGCAAGCTATCAGTTGGCGCGGAAAATGAATTTCAAGCGCGTTTTGGTGCTTACCTTTAAGCCTGCCGTGGAATCGGCTTGGCGTGAAGACCTTGTTTCCCACGTGGATTTTGAGGGTTGGCAATTCGTTTCCAACAAGGACGCGCACGACAATAAAATCAATATTGATACGCAGTTTGCTTGTGCCGATAAATCGCGTCCTATCGTGGTATTTGGTTCGTTCCAAGACTTGTTAGGCACGAATGAAAACGGCGGTATCAAGGCGAAAAACGAGTTTATCCACGCTACGCAATGGGATTTGGTTATCTTTGACGAATATCATTTCGGTGCTTGGCGCGAAAATGCGAAAAAGCTGTTTGAAAACCCCGACGAAGAAGAAAACGCGGATTTCGATATGGAACAGTACAAGCGCACGGAAGCGGACAACGCGTACAATGAAACGTTTTTGCCTTTTTCCACGGGGTATTATCTTTTCCTTTCGGGTACGCCTTTCCGCGCTATCAACAGCGGTGAGTTTATCGAAGACCAAATCTACAACTGGACGTATTCCGACGAGCAAAGCGCAAAGGAAGCGTGGATAGGTTCGGGAAATCCCTATCTTGCGTTGCCCCGTATGGTAATGCTGACCTACCGTATTCCCGAAAGTATCCGTCAAATCGCCGTACAAGGTGAATATGACGAATTTGACCTTAACGTATTCTTCTCGGCGAAAGGAAAAGGCGACGAGGCGAAGTTTGTTTACGAAAACGAAGTCCAAAAATGGTTGGATTTGATACGTGGTTCTTACTTGCCGTCGAGCGTTGACGATTTAAAACTTGGGCAGGACAAGCGTCCGCCTATGCCCTTTTCGGATACGCGCTTATTAAACGTTTTATCGCATACGTTATGGTTCTTGCCAAACGTGGCGAGCTGTCAAGCAATGGCAAATTTACTCGCGCAAAAACAAAACACTTTCTATCACGATTATAAGGTAAACGTATGCGCTGGGACGGGGGCAGGTATCGGTTTAGACGCGCTCAAACCCGTGCAAGCGTCGATGGGAAATCCCCTTGAAACGAAGACGATTACCCTTTCTTGCGGTAAACTCACGACGGGTGTGACGATTCGTCCGTGGACAGGTGTGTTTATGCTCCGTAATCTTAAATCGCCCGAAACGTATTTCCAAACGGCGTTCCGTGTGCAATCGCCTTGGGAAGTTATGGACGACAACGGCAACAAGCGGATTATGAAACAAGAATGTTACGTATTCGACTTTGCTTTGGATAGAGCTTTACGGCAAATTTCCGACTATTCTTGCCGTTTGAACGTGGACGAATCCAACCCCGAAAAGAAGGTTGCGGATTTCATTCATTTCTTGCCCGTTTTGGCGTACGACGGCAGTACAATGAAACAAATCAACGCGCAGGATATTCTCGATATCGCCATGGCAGGTACGAGTGCAACGCTCCTTGCAAGACGTTGGGAATCGGCGTTACTTGTCAACGTAGACAACTACACTTTGGGACGTTTGCTTGCGAATCAGGAAGCCTTGGACGCGATTATGAATATCGAGGGATTCCGTTCCCTTAATCAAGATATTCAAACGATT
>JAZNIR010000040.1:0-10891 GCA_045577595.1 Candidatus Scatosoma sp. | reverse complement strand
GGCGCGGGCAACGAATATTTTTCAATAACACCCGTTGGCGATATTTATCCCTGCCACCAATTTGCCGATAAACCCGAATTTTATATGGGTAACGTTTTCGAAGGTAAAATCAACGAAGAAATTCGCGCAAAGTTTAAAAACAGTTCGCTTTTCACCCGCGAAGGTTGTGAAGACTGTTTTGCTCGCTATCATTGTAGTGGCGGTTGCGCTGCAAACAACTACGCTTTCAACGGTGACATCAACAAACCCTTCAAGCAAACTTGCGAAATGTTGAAGGCAAGAACGGAATGCGCTATGCATATTTTAGCGGAGAAGAAAACCCGATAAAAGCGCGCGTAACCTTTGAAAAAGGGGGAAATTTTCACCGAAAATACGCAAAATTTTTTTGAAAAATACCGTTATAACTTGACGAAAGGAAATAAAATGCGGTATAATAAAGGAGTATAATTATAAAATCGGCGAAAAATCGCTGAAAACAGTTTGAAAGCAAACAATCAGGAGGCAATCAATGGGCAAAAAGAAATCGGTGGTGCTTATGGTTATCCTTACCATCGTAATCGTTGCGCTGTGTGCAATCACCGTGTTCCCCGCGTTTCCGCTCCCTTGGACGGACGGCGTAAAAAAATGGAATCCGGCGGTGTTGCAATACGACGTCGGCGCAGAACTCGGTGGGGGATATTACACCTATTATTATCCGGAAGGGGTAATTTCCGAGTCCGAATATAAAAACGACGTAAAAGCGCTTACGGACAGCGTAAACGCCGTTCCCGACACTGATACGGAAGAAAAACAAAAACGCCAAGACGCGTTGGACGAATACGTAGAATCGTATATGCAACACAAGGGGTTGTATTTAAGCAAAAACGACGATTTTAATATTTACACCAGCAAAACGGCGGACAATATCACGGACGATTTCAAGACGGCGTTTAAAGCGGCGTCGCAAGAAATTATCGCGCGCTACGAAAAGAAAGGGTACGCGGATTACCGCGTTTCTATCGTAGACGATTACGCAATGCGTATCGAACTTCCCAAATCGGACGATAATGCCAATTTGTCTTTCGCGTATCTTTCGGCAACGGGTAAAATCACGCTTGCGAAAGGCGGGGAAGTCCTTCCCGAAATCGAAGAAGGCGTAGCCGTTTCCACCTATATTAAAAAGGTGTCGGTGGCAACGAAGTACAAGCAAGCGTTTTTGAAGATTAAATTTACCGACGCGGGCAAGGCGCTTATCAACGGCTTTAAAAACGAATTGACGGAAAGCTCGGCTGGTAGTGATTCGGCAACGACGCTCGATATAAAAATCGGCGACCAAACCATCGTTTCCATTTATAAAGACAGTTTGATGGAAGACGGCTTTAAAAATTTGGAAGCGCGCGTACTTCCCGTAGAAGAAGCGTATAAAAACCGCGTGGAAACGGTGAAAATTTTGTTGGATTCGTCCTTAAAAACGGGCGGGTTTGATATCGAATTCGAAGTGGACGAAATTCGCACGTTCGAGCCGATTTACGGCAACAATATGTTGGATTTGCTCTATATTGCGCTCGGCTTGATATTGCTTACGCTTATCGTGTTGCCTATCGTAAAATTGGGCAGATACGGCGGGGTTAGCGCGTACACGACGGCGTCCTACCTTATCGTAACGGGGCTTTGCTTTGCGTTTATCACCAACGGTATATTTGAAATTACGCTGGGAAGCGTACTCGTGTTTATGGCGGGGCTTGCGCTTGTCAACGCGCTCCAATATTATATCTATTGCGCGATTAAAGGGGAATTCGACGCGGGCAAAACGGTGGTGTCGTCGGTTAAGAGCGGTTATAAAAAGACGCTTTGGACAATCGTCGATATTTACGCGGTGCTCCTTTTATCGGCGATTGCGTTGCTCGTAGGCGCGGGTGGATTGCACACGATGGCAATCCAAGCGATAATCTGTATCGTAACGGGCGCGTTCTGTAATTTACTTTGGGCGAGATTTATCAACTTTACCTTCCTTTCGGCAAGTAAAGATAAGTATAAATATTTCCGCTTTGTAAGAGAGGAGGACGACGATGATGAATAAGCTTGTAAACAAAACGCTGAAAAAAGGCAAGCTGACGTCCTTGATTATGGGAATCGTCCTTGCTTTGTCGATACTCTTCACTGCCATTTTCGGCATTAACTATTCGGCAAATTTAAAGAGCGGTAAAACGCTTACGGTGTCGATGAACCGTTTCTTCTTCGACAATCACGTATCGCTGATTGAAGACGTATGCGAAGCGGAATTCGACGATGCGGACGTAACGGTGAAATACCAACAAAAAGGCGCGATAGGCGGCGACGAATGCGAAATTATGTACGTGTTTGCCGATAAGGTAAGCGTAGCGAAAATGCAAGAAGTGGAAGAAGCCGTTGAAAAGAAAATTAACGAAATTTTAGATAAAGCGGAAAACGGCACGGACGCGGAAAAAACGCAACTCTCCGTTTGGCTTGGTGCGGATTTCAGCGTAGCCACGCACGAAGAAGACGTAAAAGCGGGCATACCGTTTAGCTATTTCTTGCGCGCGTTCGTCGGCGTGTTGATTATTTCAATTTTGGCGTTTATCTACGTATGGATTCGTTACAAATTACACGTGGGCATTTTGGCGGCGATATGCGCTATGTCGTCGGCGATTATGACGATTGCGGTGCTCTTCTTGTTTAGAATACCGTTTGCACACTCGACGTTGTACACGGTGGTGCTTGCGCCGTTGTTTACGCTGGTGATGCTCCTTTTCACCCTTTCGAAACTTCGCGCAAAGAGAAAAGACGGCGTAGAATTAACGGACGAAGTGGTGGAAGACTGCGTAGCGACGAAAGAAATTTTAACGTTTGCAGTTGCCCTTTCGGCAATGTGCGCGCTCGTTGGCGTTATCGTCGTGGGCGGTATCAGTTGGATAGCCCTTTCCGCGATAATCTCGCTTGCGATTTCTACGTTTATCGCTTGGCTGTTTGCGCCTGCTATCTATCTGCCGATTAAGAAAAAAGCGGACGCTTATCAAGCGGAACGCGTAAAGAACGGCTACGTCGGCGCGAAGAAAAAGAAGGCAAAGACGGCGGAAAAGTTGGAAGAATTGGATAAAATAGTTGAAACGGAAGAAGCACAAGGCTAAATAGTACGAAGTAAATTCGGGCGGGGGGGGATATATCCACCCGCCCGCTTATTTATAAAACGGCTCGGAAGAAAGGAAAAAAGTTTATGAAAAAAATCGTCCCCGAATACGCATTTTCGGCAGAACAACTAAATAAGATTGCCGATTTAGCGCGGGAAACGGGGCTCACCCAACACGTTACCCGTATTTTATACGCGCGTGGCGTGGATACGGCGGAAAAATTGCGTTTGTTTATGCGTCCGTCGAAAGAAAATTTCCTTTCGCCTTTTTTAATGCAAGGTATGCGCGAAGCGGTGGAAATGATAACCGACGCGCGGGACACGGGCAAAACGGTGGTGGTTTTCGGCGATTACGACGCGGACGGCGTTTGCGCGTCGACGATTATGTATCACGCTTTAAAAGAATTCGGCGTATGCCCGCGCATTTACATTCCCGAACGCGCGGACGGTTACGGGCTTTCTATCGACGCGATTGATAAAATTTTCGAAGATTGTAATCCCGAACTGTTTATCACCGTCGATTGCGGTATTTCCAACGCCAAAGAAGCGCAGTATATTTACGAGCTTGGCTCGGACGTAATCGTAACCGACCACCACGAACTGCCCGAAATATTGCCCGATTGTGTGGTGGTAAATCCCAAATTAAACGACGATTATCCGTACGACAATCTTTGCGGAGCGGGGGTTGCTTTTAAAGTAGCTTGCGCTTTGATAGGGGAACGGGCGTATAAATTATTGGATTTTGCGGCGCTTGCTACGGTGGCGGACAGCGTGCCCCTTTTAGGGGAAAATCGGGATATCGTTACGGAAGGTTTGAAACTGTTCAACGACAATCCCCGTAGCTGTTTTGCCAATTTACTCGGTAAAACCTACGACGGCGTAACGGCGCAAACGCTCGCTTTTACCATCGCGCCTCGCGTGAATGCGGCGGGGAGAATGGGGAATGCGCGCGCGGCGTTTGAATTGTTTATTTCTGACGACGAAAAGGAAATTTACGATTTGTCCGTTCAGCTTTGTTTATACAACACCGAACGGCAAAAATATTGCGACGAACTTTATCTTTCCGCCAAACAAAAACTCAAAGAGAAAGGGGCGTACGGCAACGTAATTATGCTTTCCGACGAAAGCTGGAACGCGGGGTTTATCGGCATCGTCGCCGCCCGTCTTGCCGAAGAATACAATCGCCCTACGCTGTTGTTCGTGCATAACGGCGATATGCTGAAAGGGAGCGCGCGTAGCATAGAAAGCGTAAATATTTTCACCGCGCTTAAAAACTGTGCCGAGCATATCGAAGAATTCGGCGGGCACGCGCAAGCGGCGGGTATTAACTTAAAAACGGAAAATTTCGACGCGCTGGAACGTGCGCTTAACGAAGAAATCGGCAACGCTTACGACGCGTCCGATTTCGAACAAAAAATTTACGTAACGGAAGAAATCACTTCTCACTTTCCCGAAAAATTCGCGCGGGAGCTTATGGCAATCGAGCCTTGCGGGGTAGGGCATCGTCGTCCGCTGTTTGCGATTTCGGCGAACGCTTGCTTGGCAAAGCCGTTGAAATACGGTTCGCCCCACCTTGCGGTAAAAAGCGATTATATAGACTTGACTTATTTTTCGGGCGTAAAAAATAAAAAGCTTTTGGAAAGCGACGTTTGCAAAAAAATCGTATTCGAAGTCAACGTTTCCCGTTTTAAAGGGAGAGAATATATCAAAGGGTTCGTTCGCGATTTGGTGTACGACGGACGGACGGGCAAGGACGTAGCGGAAAGCATTTTTTCCAACGCCGTATATCGCGCGTATTTACAGCCGATAAACTTGGAAAAGCAAACGCTTTCGCTTGCGGAAACGAAAGCGCTAACGGCGCGAAAATTAAAAGAAAGTCCCTACGGGCTTTGTATGATAGCGTCGGATAGACGAACGCTCGGTTTTTACGAAGAATTGGAAAATTTCGGTTGCGATTTATTCTATCCCACGTCGCGCAACGTATCCAACGCGCTTATCGTATCGCCCGCGCCCGACGCGGATTTATCGGGATTTCGGGATTTTATCTTTTTAGACACGCCGTCCGATTATAATATTCCGTCGTTAGAAGGCAAACGGGTGTTCGTCAACGGGGAAATTTGCGGATATAAGCCTTTTTATAAGTTAAGCACCGAAAGGGAACGCCTTTTGGAAATTTTCTCGGCAATCCGTCGGGAAGTAAACGCGCTGGTTGGTGGTAACGCGGAAGAACTTGCCGTTTCTACGGGGGGCTTGGGCTTTGATAAGCAACAGTTTATTTTTGCAATCAACGTCTTTGAAGAATTGGGGTTGCTCTCGTTCAACGACGGAAAACTCACCGTATATCGCGGGGTAAAGGCGGAGCTTACCGATTCGGCGATTTATCGTAAAGTGAGCGCGTTGCAACGCGGGGAAGCGCTTGCGTAAAAGGGCACAGAGGAAGAATATGGATAAAACGTTAGAAAAAATTAAAGAATTATACGACGGCGACGAAAGAGAAATGCTCTTGCGCGCGTATGCGTATGCGCAAAACGCGCACGCCAATCAAAAACGCGCCTCGGGCGAGCCGTATTTTATCCATCCTTGCGCGGTGGCAAGTATTTTGATGGATTTAGGCTTGGACGAAGCGACGATAGCGGCGGCGCTTTTGCACGACGTCATTGAAGACACTTCGTCGACGGCGGAAGATATTAAACGGGAGTTTGGGGAAGAAGTGTTGGCGCTTGTAAGCGGCGTAACCAAACTCGAAAAAATCGAATTCAAATCGAAAGAAGCGGAAGAAGCGGAAAACTTCCGTAAAATTTTCGTAGCGATGGCAAAGGACGTGCGGGTGATTATCATTAAACTTGCCGACCGTTTGCACAATATGCGTTCGCTTAATTTCCTTTCGCACGAACGCCAACAACGTATGGCGGGCGAAACGCTGGATATTTACGCGCCGTTGGCGGGTAGATTAGGTATTTCGCAAATCAAGTGCGAGTTGGAAGATTTGTGTTTGAAATATCTCGACCCCGAATCGTACGAATATTTGCTTTACAACATTCGCGAACGGCTTTCTGAACGCAAAGATTTCGTCAATCAAATCGTGGAAGAAATCAAACAACTGATGCAAACCGACGGCGTGGAAGGGGAAGTGTTCGGTAGACCCAAACATTTCTATTCCATCTATAAAAAGATGAAAAATAAGGGTAAATCGCTCGACCAAATTTACGATTTAACGGCGGTGCGTATTATCGTGAAAGACGTGCGCGATTGTTATACGGTGCTTGGTGAAATCCACGAAAAATGGAAACCTATTCCAGGGCGTATCAAAGATTATATCGCTACGCCCAAGCCGAATAAATATCAATCGTTGCATACGACGGTTATGACGAGATACGGGCAACCGTTCGAAATCCAAATCCGTACGGAAGGAATGCACCGTATCGCGGAATTCGGTATCGCGGCGCATTGGAAATATAAAGAAGGCGTCAAGGGGGAAGACACCAACTTCGAAAACAAGCTTACGTGGCTTCGCGAAGTAATGGAATGGCAAGGGGATTTGAAAGATTCCCAAGAATTTATCGACGCGTTAAAAACCGAACTGTATAGCCACGAACTGTTGGTGTTTACACCGCGCGGAAAGGTTATTTCCTTGCCCCCCGAAGCGACGCCTATCGACTTTGCGTACGCCATTCACTCGGAAGTAGGCAATCACTGTACGGGCGCGCGCGTGAATTCGAAAATCGTACCGCTCACCACGACGTTGGAAGTGGGGGACGTGGTGGAAATTATCACTTCGCCTAACTCCAAAGGTCCGTCGCGCGATTGGTTGAAATTTATTAAATCGTCCAGCGCAAAGGCGAAAATTAAACAATTTTATAAAAACGAGTTAAAGGAAGAAAATATCCGAGTCGGACAACAAAAATTGGACGACGAAGCGAAAAAACGCGGATTTTCCTTGTCTACGCTGTTGACGGAAGAAAGTTTTAAACGTATTTCCGAACGTTTCTCGTTTGGCGAAGAAGAAGAAATGTTTGCAGCGGTGGGGTACGGCTCGCTTTCCGTCAATCAAATTTTATTCAAATTGATTGATTACTACCGCAAAAAGACACCGCAAGCGTTGGAATTCCGCACGGGCGGTGGCGGAAACAAAAATTTGGGTGGCGTGCTCGTCAACAATCAAGCGGGTATGCTCGTGCGGTTTGCGGGCTGTTGTTCGCCCGTTCCCGGCGACGAAATTATAGGCTATACGTCGCGCGGGCGGGGCGTCGTTATTCACCGCTCGAATTGTCCCAACGTGAAAAACGTGGATAAAGACCGTATTTTACCCGCTACTTGGCAAACGGAAATCGGCGGAAAACAATATTACAACGCGCACGTAGCCATTCGCGCTACCGACCAAGGCGCGGCGCTTTCCGTGCTTTCGCAAACGGTTGCCGATTTGCGTTTGGCGATTACGTCGGTGAACGGCAGATTGGACAGAACGGGCGACGCGGTGTTAGAAGCGACGGTGTCGATTACGGACAGCGCGGAAGTGGATACGCTGATTAAGAAAATGCAAGCGGATAAACGCATTTACGAAGTTCACCGCCTTACGACGTTATCCTAACGGCTGAAAAAATCATCAAGGCAATTATTATGAAAATTATTCCTATTCATTTCGGCGCGTTTTGCGCGAATACGTACGTGATTACGGCGGACGACAAAAACGCCGTCGTTATCGACCCGTCTCACGCGCGCATACAAACGGAACTTGAAAAACGCGGATTGCAAGCGCGTTACGTTTTATTAACGCATTGCCATTTCGACCATATCGGCGGTGTTTCCGCATTGCAAGAAACGGGCGCGAAAGTGCTTTGTTCGGCGCAGGAAAAACCGCTTATCGGCACTTCCGCCGATTTATGCGCTTTTGCGGGCGTGCCCCCGTCCGACTACGCAGTGGACGAAACGTTTTTAGACAATCAAACGCTTACCCTTTGCGAAATGGAAATACAAACGCTGATAACGTCAGGGCATACGAAAGGGAGCGCGTGCTATCTTTTTACGGACGAAAGGGGCGAAAAGCATCTTTTTACGGGCGATACGCTGTTTGAAGGGAGCGTAGGCAGAACGGATTTTCCTACGGGCAACGTCGGGGAATTGCGAGCAAGCCTTGCCCGCCTTACGTCGCTCAAAGGGGATATGGCGATTTACGCGGGGCACGGCGAGCAAACGACGTTAAACGTCGAACGGAAAACCAACCCGTTTTTAATACAATAATCATCACAAAGGAAATATTATGACGTTACAAACCGATTGTTCTTTTCTCGAAAACGAACTGCTGGACGTGGCAAGATTATTTAAAACCCGTCCCGAGCAAATCAAACACGCTTTCCGCTTTCAAGACGGCGTGTTTTTTAACGATTTCGAAATCGACGGCAACAAGTTTTCGTTTAAAGACGGGGGGTACGTATGCGACGAATTGCATTTTAAGCGGATAGAACGCCGTTTTGCAAAACTGCGTTTATACGAGATTTTAAGCGAAAAATACGGCGAAAAAATGCCTTGGGGCGCGCTTACGGGCATACGCCCTACCAAACTTGCGTATATGGAAATGGAAGAAGGTAGGGATTTTGAAACGCTCTTTCGGCAAATGCAAGTTTTTAAAGAAAATACGGCGCTCGTCAAACGGATTTTAGAAACGCAAAAAGGCATTTACGAAAAAAAGGACGGCAACACCGATTTCTTCGTATCGTTGCCCTTTTGCCCGAGCAAATGCGCCTATTGCTCGTTTATCACCGCCCCTATTGAAAAAACGCGTTCTTTTTTGCCCGCGTACTTGGATTGCTTGGAAAAGGAAATCGAGTCGGCGCAAGATTACGTGGGAAATTTGCGCAGTTTGTACGTCGGTGGCGGTACGCCGTTTGCGCTGGATACCCCCGATTTAGAACGGGTGTTAAAGGCGCTTGCGCCTATCCGTAAACGTTACGGCGACGACGTGGAATATACGGTGGAAGCGGGCAGACCGGACGTTTTTAGCGAAGATAAATTGGCGCTTTTAAAAGAATACGGGGTCAATCGGATTTGTATCAATCCGCAAACGTTCTCGGACGAAACGCTGAAACGAATCGGGCGGAAACACACCGTAAGTCAATTTTACGACGCGTACGCGCTCGCGCAAAAATACGCGTTTATTATCAACGTAGATTTAATTGCGGGACTGGACGGCGAAACGCCCGAAACGTTTGAAAAGGGGATTTGTCAAGCGATAGAAACGGGCGCGGATAATATCACGGTGCATTGTCTTTCGTTGAAATCGGGCGCGAAGTTAAAGGAAGAAATTTCTTATATCGAAAACGACGATACGTCGAAAATGGTGGGTATTTCCCGTAAGTTGCTTTCGAAAAACGGATATTTGCCCTATTATATGTACCGCCAAAAATACCAAGCGGGCAACAACGAAAACGTCGGCTGGACGAAAGAAAACAAAGCTTGCGTATATAATATCGACGTAATGGAAGAAACGGCGGATAATTTAGCGGTGGGCGCAAACGCCATATCCAAACGGGTGTACACGGATGAGGGGCGAATCGAACGTTTGGCGTCGGCAAAAGATTTACGCACGTATATCGAAAATATTGATGGATTTATCGCTAAAAAACGGATTTTTTTCGAATAATTGGCTAAAAAAACGAAAAACGGGCGTAAAATCAATTTACATTCGAAAAAGTTTATGGTAAAATAGTAATAACGGTCGCAAGGAGCAACGATTCTCCACGTTACCCTTTGCGATACGACAAAACGTTCCATAGGAGGATAAAAAAGAAATGGAAAAGAAAGAAATTATCGCACAACACGCAACGCACGAAGGCGACACCGGTTCGCCCGAAGTTCAAATCGCTTTGTTAACGCAAAGAATCAATCACCTTAACGAGCATTTGAAACAACACAAACAAGACAATCATTCCCGTCGTGGTCTTTTAAAGATGGTTGGTAAACGTCGCGGTCTTTTGGACTATTTGAAAGAAAAAGACATCGCAAGATACAGAGCGATTGTCGAAGCTTTGGGATTGAGAAAATAATGCAAGCACGAAAGGGCGGGTATTTTAACTCGCTCTTTTTTGTGATAAAAAGGGCGTAACGGAAAAGCGGGGACAAGCTGTGGCATAAGCGAATCCTTGCCGTGAAACCAAACCCGTCCGCGTCGGGCGACGCTGACGGACAAGAACAAAAAAGAATTACAGAAAAGGAGAAAAAAATAATGCCAGTATTAGAAAACAGTAAAGTATTTAAAACAGATTATGCGGGGAGAGAACTCGTTGTAGAAATCGGCAAATACGCCGAACAAGCCAACGGCGCTTGCCTTGTCCGTTGTGGCGACACGGCGGTACACGTATCCGTATGTATGAGCGAAACGGCGCGCGAAGGAATGGATTTCTTCCCCTTGTCGGTAGACTACGAAGAAAAGATGTTCGCAGTCGGTAAAATTCCCGGCGGATTTAAAAAGCGCGAAGGCAGAGCGTCCGATAAGGCAATCCTTATCAGCCGTTTAATCGACAGACCTATTCGTCCGCTTTTCCCGAAAGGTATTTTTAACGACGTAGTCGTCGTGGCGACGGCGCTTTCGGTTGACCCCGATATCGCTCCCGAACCTATCGCAATGATTGGTTCGTCGATTGCCCTTTCGATTTCCGACATTCCTTGGGCAGGGCCTACGGGTTCGGTTATCGTAGGTATGGTAGACGGCAAATACGTGATTAACAAGTCGGATCGTAGCCATGTCGTTCTGTGAGCCAAGGAGTTGGT
>JAZNIR010000039.1:0-2162 GCA_045577595.1 Candidatus Scatosoma sp. | reverse complement strand
TGCGTTTCGCGCGCCTGCATCGTCGTAAACCGCTCGTCTTCCAGCTCTATCGGCAAATCGGTTATCTTTTGCAGTTCGGCGATAAAATCGCGCGTTTTCACCGTTTGCACGCTCTCCGAGCCGTCGAAATTTACGGGCATACCGCATACGATAACGCCCACGCCACGCTCCTTTGCGATATTTGCAATCGCCTGCACGTCCGCGCGGAAACTGCGGGTGCGGAAATACGTTTCGCAAGGCATAGCGTATTCGTTGAACGGGTCGGAAATCGCAACGCCAATTCGTTTATCGCCAATATCGAAAGCTATCACTCGTTTTTGTATCATAGTTATATTATAACACAAACGCTCCCGTCCGTCTATCGTTTCACACGAATTTTCGCGGGTTTTTTATAAAATTTCCCGTTCGTATAAAATCACACGAACGACACATACTACGAATAAACGAGAAAATAAAACTTCTCAAAAGGGGGGTAAGTATGGAAAAATTCGCACTCGGCATTTTAGTCGGCGGGCTTTGCGGGGCGTTGATTGCGTCCAACAATCAAAAAATGCGTACGCTGATTAAAAAGGGACAAGACGAAGTCGTCGACAAGTTCGACCGTATGTTGGAAGAAAAAATCGACCAAATGGAAAAAAAAGCGAAAAAGACGGTAAACGACGTGAAAGACAAAGCGGAAGAAATCCAAGACAAGGTGAAATCCAAAGTAAAAGCGAAAAATTAAATTCGCCGAATACCGTTTATAAGAAAAACCGAGCCAATTTCGTAAAAACGGCTCGGTTTTTTCTTTATTTCCCCCGTAATCGTAAGTTTTCTTCTTTTAACCGTCTGTTTTCTTCTTTCAAACGCTCGTTTTCCGTCTTTAACGCAATCGACAACCTATCGTACAGCGCGTTAATTTCATTTTCTAAACGTTGTTTTAAAAGGTCGCGGTTGATTTTCAAATTACCACCCTTTTCTTTCGCGCGGACGCGTGCTTTCCGCAAATAATCTTCTTTCGGCAATCCCAGTTTTTCCGCCATTTCCGCTATTTTTAACGGCTCTTTTTTGAGCGTATTGCGGTATTTGTTTTGCAAGCGGAGCATCAATTTATCGTCCCCGTTGGCAAGATTGCAAATCGCCCGCCGTACGGACATACCTTTGCTCTTTTCCAAAAGAATGCTCTTTAACGCCTTGTCCGTTTCTTCTTCGGTAAACGCGCGGATTTTTTCCACCGACAACGACGAGCCGTCCAACATTTTTACAATCCGTTCGTCCCCTTTTTCGTTTTTCATCAGCGCGTAATAGTAATTGCGCACGCTACCTTTCGCCCTACCCATTTTCAAGCCGTACGTTTCGAACAAATAAGTAAGCGTTTTTCCTTTCCGTTTTCCGTCCCTAATAAATTCCACCAAACTTTTCGCTTCTTCTTCCGTATAACCGTTGATTTTGTTCATAATTTTTTCCTACCTTTTTTCAGATTTTCAAGGAAATTATTAACGAATATTTCTATTTTTATACGTAAAAGAATATAGTAAATTATGAAAATTTATTTTTTATCTTCTCAACCTTGCGCCTTAATGGTAAACGGCGCGTATTTCGGGCGCACCGACCGTTTCGAACGGTTTGCCGAGCTTGCCCTTCGCGACGGCGTATATCTTAATTTTATGCCCGAAAACGCCCAACCGCTTGGTTTTTTTCTAACGGAACAAATACGCTTTCAACCGCCCGACGGCGTGGAAGTATATCTTTTGCAAGACGGCGTTGCTGTGTACGCCCGTGATTTTCCTCCAAACGACTTCCTTTTAAAAACGGTTGCGCAAGCGCGTTTCGACGATTTACTTTGCACCCTTTTCGTGCAAGGTACACCACAAATTTCCGTACAATCGCCCGACGGATTTTTCAACGCGCCCTTGCCCTGCGCTTTTAAGGAAAACGCTTGCATTTCCAATCACGTAGGTTTGCTGTTTATCCACACAAACACCCATCTTGCCGTCTATACGCGCAAGGCGGAACGGTTATTTTTCGAAGAAATCCATTCCTTTGCAGTGAAAGAAAATCAACTCGTCGCCACCCTGCCCCTGTCCGATTTATTCGCGCGCACGGCGGAATGCGTTTACAGCCTTTCCCCGACGAGTTGCCAGCGCGTAGGTTTTACGCTCCGTCAAAACCGCACCTTACAA
>JAZNIR010000038.1:0-9344 GCA_045577595.1 Candidatus Scatosoma sp. | reverse complement strand
GGTTTGTAAAGGCGTGGCAAAGAGCTACGCCGAGCGCGTCCGCCGCGTCGTCGGGCTTGGGAATGGATTTTAATTTAAGCAAGGACGCCACCACCGATTGCACCTGCTTTTTATCCGCTTTGCCGTATCCCGTAATCGCTTGTTTGATTTGCATAGGCGTATATTCGTACAACCGCCCGCAACGTTTTACACAAGTGAGTAACGCCACGCCACGCGCGTGCGCCACCGCAATACCCGTCGTGATATTTTTGGAAAAGAAGAGTTCTTCCACCGCCACTTCGTCGGGACGGTATTTATCCATAATTTTTCCTATCCCTTCTTCCAATAGCGCAAGGCGAACGGGCAATCCTTCTTCTTTCGGGGTAAGCACTACGCCGAAATCCACCGCGCGACAGTTTCCTCTCGCGTCCTTTTCAATAACGCCGTATCCAAGCGTTGCAAGTCCGGGGTCTATTCCCAAAATAATCATAGTTTGCCCTAACGTTTCCTTTTATTATTTTACGACGATATCGTGTTTTACGCCCGTAATGCGCGCCGTACCGTCCGTTTCGAAATATACGCCCTTTCTTTCGCCGTTGTAGGTGAGCGTAGACATCACGCTACGCCCGTCACCGAAAAACGCTTCTACGGAAGAAACGTCCAAGAAAAATTCCGCTTCTAATTTTTCGGGATTGCCCAAATAACGCATTCTTCTTACGCCGTTGCCCGATTTTTCGTTGATGCGCGAACGGACGAAAATTTCGTTTTTACTTCTATCGCAAGTAATAACGCCCGTGCGTTTATCGTATTCAAATTTCGTGTACAGCATTTCGTCTGCGAAAAACCGTACGGAAAAGACGTTGGCGTTTTGCATATCCACGCTAATTTTTAAATGCAAAACGTTGCCTTGCACACCGTCAATTTGCGTTACGCCCGTAATCGTTTTATCGAAAGTAAGTTCGTTTTGATAATAATTTTTAATTGCGGAAATCGGTTTCGTTGCAAGCATACCGTCCACCAAATACGTTTCGCGGGGTAAAATCATTGCGCCCGTCCAACCTTGCGACGCCGTAGGATAATCTCTGTTCCACATATTCATCCAAGCAATCATCACTTTCGTTCCGTCGCCACCCACCGTCGTTTGCGGAGCGTAGAAATCCAAGCCGAAATCCACTTCGTTCATTCCGCTATGCGTAAACGCGCCCGTATCGTAATCGAGCTTTCCGATAAGCGCCACGCTGGAATTATAATTATAAAAAGAAAATTCTTGGGGCGGTAAACTCACGCAAGACACGAACAAAATATCTTTGCCGTCTATATCCCAAACGTAGGACGGACATTCGCACATTGCCGAATATTCCTTTCCGCGAATCACTTCACCCACGAAAGAAAAGTCCACCAAGTTTTTCGTTTTATACAACTGCACCAGCGCCGTACCGTTGGGTACGATACCGTGCGTCGTGCCCACCATCACGAAAATTTCACCGTTCCGTTCAAACACGTACGGGTCGCGAAAATCCCGCGTGGACGTGCCTTCGGGCATATTTTTACGGGAAATGACGGGATTGTAATCGGGTTTTATAAAGGTTACGCCGTCGGTGGAATACGCCAAATTTATCGTTTGGTCCCAAGACGGGTCGCCACCCGTGTTGACTTGCCCCGTATATACCAGCCACAATACGCCGTCTTTCACGATAGCCCCGCCCGACCAACAACCGTTTTTATCGTACGGCTTATCGGGAACGAGCGCCAACGGCAACGTTTCCCATTTTACAAGGTCTTTACTTCTTGCGTGCCCCCAAAGACGTGGCGACGCCCCGTCGGGCGCTTTGCTGTATTGATAAAAACAGTGATAATAGCCGTTGAAATATATAAATCCGTTCGGGTCGTTAATCCAGCCCTCGTCTGCCATTAAATGATACGTGTGTCTGTAATTCATAATCGTTTCTCCTTTTTTCGCCAAAGCAAGTTTGCTAAACGGATTATAACAAACTTTGCCCCTTTTGTCCATAGCGTAAAGTTACCGATTTTTGTCTTTATGTGACTTCCTGTCTTTTATTCGCTTTCTAAAAGGGAAATCAGCGCGGAAAGGCTGTTGATTTCATAGGTTGGTTTGATTTCCGTCGCGTTTGGCGCGCCCCCTACGTTTATCCAACAGCAATCCATTCCCACTGCCGTCGCGCCCGCCATATCCGAAGAGAGCGAATCGCCTATCATAAGGCAACGGTTTGCGTCCGTTTGACAACGGGCAAACGCCTTTTCGAAAAACGCGGGGAGCGGTTTGATATACCCGATTTCTTCGGAGATAAAAAATTCGTCCGCATATTTTTCTAAATCTTTCAAACGCGACCTTTGTATATCCGACAAACCGTTCGTAGCGATGGCTATGCGGTATGCACCGCCCGTTTTATGAGAAAGCGCCGTAAGCGTTTCTTTCGCGCCGTCCATATAATTTCCGCCCGCTTCCAAGTTTTTTAAAAATTTATCGCCTAAAACGCGCGCGGACACCCCTTTTTCTTGCAAGTGCGGAAATTCCGTAAACAACCGTTTGAAAATATCTTCCACGTGCGAACGGTAAACCGTATGATAACGCGCTTGCACGTCCTTTTCGTGTACGTCGTAAAGCCCCGCTTGCGTCCACGTTTCTTCGGACGCCAATCGGCTTGCCGATAACAATTCGCCCGTGATTTCCACGTCCAATTCGTTATATAAAGCGCAAAAAGCGCCCTTTTCGTCCGCCAAAAAGTTTAAAACCGTATGGTCGGCGTCGAATATCAGCCAATCGTATGTGCGTTTTCTTCCCGTCTTTACCATATTTACCAATCCTGTTTTTCTAGTGCCAACGACTTATCCTTTACGTCGTCGTAAAATTCGAAATACCTTTTTTTAAATGCTTCTTTCGTTAAAGGCATAGGCTCGCCGTTTTGCGCGAGCGCGTCTAACATATCCCGCAATTCGTCAGGCGTAAAATCGGCGATTTCCGTTTCGTCGCCGTAAAGTTGTAATAATTTCAATATATCCAATTCCGACATAATTTACAGCTCCACTTGAATATATTCCCCTTTGCAAGGGACGGTTACGTGCGTAAACCCGATTTCTTTAAGCATTTCTACGATTTCCGTTCTACCGCGTAAAATGCTCCTCGTGGAATGTGCGTCCGACGCGTACGACACCTTTCTTCCACCCAGCGCGAAATACCGCTCGATTATCGAACGGTGGGGCAAGCACACCCCTTCCATTCCCTTATTAGAAGAATTGATTTCGAGAATTTTTCCTTTCTCGATTATCTTTTGTAAAATATCGTCTAAAATCCCCGCGTAGTCTTCGTATTTTAAATCGTTTTTTTCGTACGGCGCGTAACGGCTGGCGTAACCGATATGCCCGACGATATCGTACGCGTAATCCACGTCCAAACTTGCTCTCACGTACGAAAGATATTCTTCGTACACTTCTTTTTGTGGACGGATTTTTCCGCCGTCTTTATCGTCGTTTTCGTAGAAAGGCTCTTTCGTATAATAATCGTATTTCCCCGTTCTGTGCACGCTGTTTACGATAAAATCAGGCGCGTATTTTTCTTGTATTTCGCGGTACATATCTTTTAAATCTTGATGTTTTGCAAAGCCGAATTCGCACCCGATAAGCACGTTGATACAACCCGCGTAATCTTCTTGCAAATGGCGGGCGTTGTGAAAATATTCTTCGTCGTCAATTACTTGCTTTTTCGTATAACCGAGATACACCACGTTTTCGTAATCGAAATGTTCGGAAACGCCGTAAAACGCCACGCCTTTTTGATGCGCGACGGCAAGCATATCCGAAAGCTTGTCCACGCCGTCGAACGAGTGGGTGGAATGATTGTGTACGTCCGTTAAAAACTTTTGCATCTTTCGCTCCTTTCTTCGCTTGTATTATATCATAATTCCGCCGATTTTGCAAGTACACGGCGCGGGCGGATATGAAAAATTTTTACTCGATTGGAAATAGAAGGTAAAATACCCGTTTTTTTTGCCGTTTTTTTGGAAACGACTTCTTTTTTTGCATAAAAAAACCGTTTTTTCCATTTTCTCCCCTATTGCATTTTCTTTTTTCACCCTTTACAATTTTTTGCGTTCCGCTTTTAGCGAACAATACTTTTTTTGAGGTGAATATATGAAAAAAATTAAATCTTTGGTGGCGCTTTTATTGGCGTTTTCCTTTCTTGCGCCAAGCGGTTTACTCTTGGCGTGCAACCCGCCAAGCGGGGGCGAACTTCCGCCAAGTGAAGAAATCGTAAATCCTTTGCCCGATACGGACGATAATACAAACGGCGATACGGGCAATACGGGCGATAATACAAACGGCGATACGGACGTGGAAGAAACACCGCCCGCGCCCGTCGTAGAATACGCGCAATACGCCCGTTGCACGGGCGAAAACGTGAATATCCGTTCGGGAGCGGGCACGGAATTTGCTACGCTCGGCGTCGCGGAAAAGGGGGAAACGTACGCAATCGTAGGCAAAGTGGGAAATTGGTATAAAACCTACTACCGCAACAAAACCGCTTACATATCCGCGTCCTACGCCACCGTTTTCTCGCTGGAAAAACGAACGGACGAGAAAACCGAGCGGGTGATTAGCGAAGGTTATAAACTTATCGGCGTACCCTACGTGTACGGGGCGGTGCGGTTACACGACGGGAAAGGTAACTTGCTTTCCGGCTTTTCCGTGCAAAAATTCGATTGTTCGTCGCTGGTGCAGTACATTTTCTATCACGGCGCAGGCGCGTTGTTGCAAGTAACCACCCGCACGCAAGTATCGCAAGGTAAATACGTGAAAAGAAGTGAATTGCAACGGGGGGATTGTATCTATTTTACCAACGAACAACGCCAATATTTAAGCGGTGTAGAACGGGTTGGACACGTCGCCGTATATCTTGGCAACGATTACATACTCCACACGGCGTCCGACTACGCGCGAATAGAAAAAATGACCGCCACGCGTTGGAAATTTTATATCGAAGCGCGACGGTTCGTGTAATTTCGTAATATTTATTTTTATTTCTTTTCGGGTTTATTTCTTTTCGGGCGCGCTGGCAACCGTCAACAAAATCACTTCGCGAGCGCCTGCTTTTAGCAGTTTTTCCGCGCACGCACTGCCCGTTGCGCCCGTCGTCATAATATCGTCAATCAGTAAAATCACGCGGTTTTGCACTCCTTTACGTTTCCATAAATGATACGCCGAGCCTACGTTTTCCGCGCGGGATACAAAATCGAGATGCTTTTGTTCGGCTACGTCTTTGCTTTTTATCAACGTTTCGTCGTCCAACTCGCACGAAAAACCCGCTTTTTCAAGGGTGGCTTGCAACGCTTCGGCAATATCTTGCGTTTGGTTGTATCCGCGCTTGCGCCGTTTTTCTTCCGTCATCGGCACGGGCAAAAGCAGTAGTTTTTCCCCGCCGTTTTGATAATTTCTCAACGCGGAATAGCGGTTTTCAAGCGTTTCCGCCATACGCTCTGCAACGTACCAAGCAAGCCGTCTCTCGCCGTTTTTCAAACGGTTGATAAGCCCCGCCGTTTCCCCTTCGTAGGCAAGCGGGGAAATCCCCACCGTAAATTTAGGCAAACGGGTTTTACACGAAAGGCATACGCCGTCCGTAAACGTTTTTCTTCCGCATTTATCGCAAGTTTTTCCATCGTTATTCGAGAGCGCGTTTTCGCAATCGGCGCAAAGTCTTTTATGCGGATAAGCAAACAACTCTTTTTCGCAAACGTCGCACGTATATCCGCGATTTGCCCCTACCTTGCGGATTTTTCTTGCTAAATTTTTAAAAAACAAGCCGATTTTCAACGCTCTTTCTCCTTTGTGAAAAAAGACGGGTGTATGCCGTTCAACGCATACTTACCCGTCTCGTTTTTATTTATTCTTCCCTTTTATCCACCGTTGTTTCTTCCGCTTGCAAGGCTTTTTTTCTTTCAAAACGCACAAGCGCATACGCGCACGCTACGCCCACCAACAGCAAAACCGCTCCGCCGATAATATCCACAAGCGTACCCGTCGCGCCGAAATTCCCCCGCCAAGAAAGATACGTTTGCACGATATCGCCGTTACAGAACATTGACAAAATCGAGCCGAGCGAAAGCCCTACTATCATTGCGTACGCCGTTTGACGGGCTTTGGCAAAAACGTTCGTGAGTAATTTGGAAAAGCCGAATAATCCAATTAAAAAGCCGACTGCCAACCCACCGTACAAGAAAAACACGGCGGGATTTGATTTCCAATAAGTCATACTGAAACTTTCCACCAGCGAAGTAAACCAACCCACCGCCATTAAAAAGGCGCTTGCCGAAAGACCGGGTACGATTTGCGTAATCGCCATCACCGCGCCCACGACGACGGCAAGAACCACTTGCCAAACGTTGACGTTTGCAAAAGCGTCCGTCGTAGCGCTTGCGCCCCCGCGCACCGTCATCACCGCCGAGAAACAACCAAGCGCAACGGGAATCGCCAAACCCAAGCCGAACAACGCGATACGTTTCGCCGTCATCTTCGCGCCTTTCAGTTCGTCCGTTACGGCGGGAAACGCCCCGCACATCAACCCTGCAAATAGGCAAACGATAGCAAACGGGAAAAGTTCCAACAGTTTTTTCACCGAAATAAAGCCCAATAAAACACCGACGACGATTCCGATGCCAATCGGCAATAAAAACGTAAAGCACTTTTTAAATTTTTTAAATAAATTTCCAAGCGCATATAAAAATTGGTCGTACAATTTAAAAATAATCGCCACCGTCGAACCGCTTATGCCAGGCACAATCACCGCAAGCCCAATAAAAAATCCGAGCAACGCGCTTTTACACCACGTTTTTTTGTTGTATTTTATCAATGCGATTTCCAAGCTTTTTTCGCCCATATCATACTCCTACTTTATTTTTTCTACGCTTTTTTAAAACGATTGCTTTTCCAATCCAAAAAGACGCCGTCGCAAACAATCCCCCGCAAAGCGCGCCCAGCGTGTCCACGTATAAATCTTTCACGTCCGCCACCCGTCCCGACGTAAACGCTTGCAACGTTTCGTCTAAAATCGGAAAAAGCACCATCAAGCACGCGCATACGATAAAGCCGTATTTATCGTTCGTATAAGCGCGAAACGTCCAAATAAGCAACGCGCCCCAAAGCGCAAACTCTAAAAAGTGCGCTAACGTGCGGATAATAGATTCCAAACGCGCGTACGCTTCGCCCGTAGCCGTCGCTATCCAACAATCGGGCGCGAATATCCCCACCGTTTTTTGCACCAAACGCGTAACGAATCCGCTTTGCCCCGACGATTCTTCGCCTATCGCCAGCGAATTGGAAAAAATAAACGCCGTCATTCCCAAGCAGAAAACGGTTAATATAAAGCGCAATAGATATATTTTGCCCCTTTTTTTCGTGTTTTTTTCCGCGTATTTCTTCATATATTTCTATTATACTTGAAAAAGAGCGCAAGGTCAATTTATCTCGCGCCTTATGAAAATATTTTTTCGGTTTTTTTTCGCCAAAATCCCTTAAAAATCGGGCGTTGTTTCTTTTTTTCGCTTTGTACTTGCCTATATACTTGTTATAGAATACTATTTTGTAGGTGAAATTATGAATTACGTGAAAAAAATGTGTATTTTACGGCAAGTACGGCAAGGCTTTTCGGGGGACGGAAAAACGTTGTCGGGGCTTGTGAAAGTGGAACAATACGGCAAAAATCTCGCCGTAGAAGTGTCGATTATCAACTTTGCGCCCCTTGCGCTTGGGGAATATTACTGCTTGCTTTCCGACGGAAAGGGCAAAACGGAAACGTTGGCTTTGCGCGGAAAAAGTCTTTTTAATATCATTTCCGATTTAAATATCGCCAACGGGTTTTGCGCCGTCGTTTGCTACGTAAAAAACGAAGTGTCGCCGATTGCCTACGGCATTAACGGAAACGGTTCGTACGATTGGCGGGCGATACTCAACAAAACCATACCCCCCGTCTTTCCCAAAAACAGCGAAGAAAAAACGGCAATCGTAAGCGAAACGGAAGAAGAAAATGCAAACAAGTTTACCCAACAATCCCCGCCTATGCGTTCTGAAAAAGAAAATACGGCAAACGAATACGACGACGAGAAGTTCGCCGAAGAAAATTATTACGCGGAGCAAACGGAAAATGGACAAATCTTGCCTGAAAAAACTGAAAATTATGCACACTTTGAAAGCGGAGCTGAAATGCAAAGCGAAAAAGAGCGGGCTTACACTACGGAAAATGGCAATGCTGAAAGCGTACTCCACCCGTTTGCGACGGACGGAGACGGATACTATTCGTCCGTAAAAACGGAAATCGACGAACTGATGCAAAAATACCCCCGCGACGACTGTTTAACGCAAGCGTTTGCGTGTAGCGAATGGGTACGCATTAAGGGGGACGAAAACAATCCGCAATATCTCGTCGGCGTTATTTACGACGACGGCAAAGCTAAATATATATGTTACGCGCTCGCCACGAAAAACCGTAACGCTCCGCCCGAAGAAATTCAAAACGTATGTACGTTCGTGCCCAAAAGCGTGTACGACGAAAACGACGGTTTTTTCGTAATTTTCCAAAGCGCCTCAACGGGCGAATGCATCAAACCCGAAAGCGTGTAAACGTGTAAAAATTATAAAAAGCCGAATAATTCGTTAGGCGTTATATCCAAACGTTTGCAAAGATACACGATTTTTTCGTAATCCAGCTGTATCTTTCCCGTTTCGTATTGGCTGTAATCCGATTGATATTTATGCAATTCTTTGGCAAGCTGTATTTGCGTAATTCCCTTTGCTCTACGCGCAAATTTCAAATTTTCCCCAACGGTTTTTGCAATATCTTCCACCATTTTCACCCCATCAATAAATATTATTGACAAGATTATAGGAAATATTCCAATAAAATACTTGACTTATAGGATTTTTTCCTATATAATGGATACGATAAATTTACAAAGGAGGTGTTCGTCATGAAAAAAGGACAAGGGCAAGCAGCCGCAGGTTTTGTATTATCTCTTGTTGGATTAGTCGTAAGCTTTTGGTCGTCGTTGTATTGGTTTATTTCATTACCATCGGCAATCGTCGGTTTGTGTTTATCCGTCGTTGGCGGAAAACAATTAACGGAAAGCGGACAAAAAAAAGGATTGGCAACCGCAGGATTGGTGTTGGGAATTATTGCAATCGTTTTTTCTTCGTTCGGTTTGTTGATTTTTGGAACAATCAGATTTTTTATATTTGATTAAACAAAAAAACAAAAAACGTCTTGGGCATTGATAAGCCCAAGACGTTTTTTATAATGCTATCCCAAAAAATTCCGTTTCATTCTCTTGCAAACACTTAATAAGTAAGTCTGCAAAAAA